>NZ_JBGBPT010000050.1:0-9879 GCF_041106355.1 Streptomyces sp. BF23-19
CCTCGCCGGCGCTGCGCACCGCGGCCCGACGGCTGGGGCGGCAGCTGCTGCGGGCCGCCCGGGCCACCTGGCCCGCCGCCGAACTGGAGTCCCTGGCCGCGGCGTTCCCGCGCGGGGCCCACCAGCCCGTGGTGCTCGGTGTCACCGCCCGGGCGGCCGGGCTCGGGCCGCTGGACGCCGCGCACGTGGCGGCGTACGAGAGCGTCGGCGGGCCCGCCACGGCGACCGTACGGCTGTTGGGCCTGGACCCCTTCGAGGCGAGCGGGGTACTGGCCCGACTCGCCCCCGAACTCGACGCCGTCGCGGCCCGGGCGGAGCAGGCCGCGCTGCGCGCCCGCTCCCAGGGCCCGGAGGCGCTGCCGGCGGCCTCCTCACCGCTGCTGGACATCTCGGCGGAGGTCCATGCCGACTGGCCGGTCCGTCTCTTCGCTTCCTGACCTTCCGACCTCCTGACCTCCCGAAGGAGACACCCCCCATGCACCTCGACCACGCCGTGACCTATCCCCACCGGCACACCCACAGCGCCCACCCCCTGCGCCCCGACGGCACCCGGCGGGCGCTGCGCATCGGACTCGGCGGACCGGTCGGCTCCGGCAAGACCGCCACCGTCGCCGCCCTGTGCCGCGCGCTGCGCTCCGAGCTGTCCATGGCCGTCGTGACCAACGACATCTACACCCGCGAGGACGCCGAGTTCCTGCTCCGCGAGGCCGTGCTGCCGCCCGAGCGGATCACCGCCGTCGAGACCGGGGCCTGCCCGCACACCGCCATTCGCGACGACATCTCCGCCAACCTGGAGGCCGTGGAGGAACTGGAGGACGCCTTCCGGGAGCACGGCCGGCTGGACCTGATCCTCGTCGAGTCCGGCGGGGACAACCTCACCGCCACCTTCTCCCGCGGACTGGTCGACGCCCAGATCTTCGTCATCGACGTGGCCGGCGGGGACGACATCCCCCGCAAGGGCGGACCCGGCGTCACCACCGCCGACCTGCTCGTCGTCAACAAGACCGACCTCGCCCCGCACGTCGGATCCGATCTCGACCGGATGGCCCGCGACGCCGCCGAGCAGCGCGGCGAACTTCCTGTCGCCTTCCAGTCGCTGCGCGGCCCCGAAGGGGTCGGCCCGGTGGCCGCCTGGGTGCGCGAGCGGATCGCCGCCTGGTCCTCGCGGTGAGCGCCGCGACGGCCGAGGACATCGCGCAGGCGCCATCGACACCGCCCGTGGGCCTGCGGGCCACCGCCCGCATCCACGCCGTGGCCGACGGGCGCGGCGGCACCGCCCTGCCGCTCCTCGCCGGGGAGGGCCCGCTCGCGCTGCGCCGCACCCGCTCGTCGTCGCAGGCCGAGGCCGGGGTCATGCTGGTCGGAGCGATGAGTGCCCCGCTCGGCGGGGACCACCTCACCGTCGAGGCCACCGTCGGCCCCGGTGCGCACCTCTCCCTCGCCTCGGCCGCGGCCACCCTCGCACTGCCCGGCCGGACCGGCGCGCCCGCGCGGTACGACGTACACCTCACCCTGGAGGACGGGGCGTCCGTGCGGTGGCTGCCCGAGCCGCTGGTCTCGGTGCGCGGCAGTGACCTGAGGGTGCGCACCCGGGTCCGACTCGCCCCCACGGCACGGCTGGTGCTGCGCGAGGAGCAGGTGCTCGGCCGCACCGGGGAGGTTCCGGGTCTGCTGCGCAGTCGCCTCGCCGTCGAGTGCGGGGGACGTCCGCTGGTGGACCAGGAGCTCGCCTGCGGCCCCGGCGCGCCCGGCGGCTGGGACGGTCCGGCGGGCCTGGCCGGACATCGGGCGCTCGGTCAACTCCTCGTCGTGGACCCTGCCTTCGCCGAGGATGCGCCCGCCGCGGCGGTCCTGGGGGAGTTCGCGGCGGTGACGCCGCTGGCGGGTCCGGCCGTCCTGGTGACGGTCCTGGCCGCGGACGCCCTGCGGGTGCGCGAACTGCTCGACGCGGCCTGCCGAACGTACGGGTGGTGAAAGCGGGACGCATCAGGCACCGCTCAGCGGTACACGCCTTTCCGGTTATCGGGTTGGCAAAGAAGTCGATCCGGCCCTGTCGCCGGGTCCCGATCAGACGACAGGATCCCCCTGCACGCCGACGACCGAACCCGACCAACCCGGCCGCCCACGGCGGTACCTGACGCAGGGGGAACAACCACGTGATACGCAACGCGGCGCTGGGGAGCGCCGCCACACTGATCACCGGCACACTCGCGGCGAGCCTGCTGCTGGCCCCGCCGGCCGCGGCGGCCTCCGCCGGCAGCGACGGCAGGCTCCCGGAGGCGCTGGGCGTTCAGATCGCCGCCGCCCGCGCCGCCCGTGCCGGGATCGACTGGAAGGACTGCCCGGCGGACTGGGGCTTCGAGAAGCCCATCCAGTGCGGCTGGGTGAAGGTCCCGCTCGACTACGCGAAGCCGTACGGCAAGACCATCGACCTCGCCGTCGACCGGATCGGCAGCACGGGCACCAAGGAGGAGCGCCAGGGCGCGCTCGTCTACAACCCCGGCGGCCCCGGCGGCTCCGGCATGCGCTTCCCGCGCCGCGTCACCACCAAGAGCCCGCTGTGGGTCAACACCTCCAAGGCCTACGACTTCGTGGGCTTCGACCCCCGCGGTGTCGGCCACTCGGCGCCGATCTCCTGCATCGACCCGCAGGAGTTCGTCAAGGCCCCGAAGGCCGACCCGGTCCCGGACTCCGAGGCCGACAAGCGCGCCCAGCGCAAGCTCGCCGCCGAGTACGCGGACGGCTGCAAGGAGCGCAGCGGCGAGATGCTGCCGCACATGACCACGCCGAACACCGCGCGTGACCTCGACGTGATCCGGGCCGGCCTCGGCGAGAAGAAGCTGAACTACCTCGGCGTCTCCTACGGCACCTACCTGGGCGGGGTCTACGCGACCCTCTTCCCGACCCACGTGCGGCGCATGATCGTCGACAGCGTGGTGGACCCGTCGCAGGACAACATCTGGTACGAGGCCAACCTCGGCCAGGATGTCGCCTTCCAGATGCGCTGGAACGACTGGCAGGACTGGGTCGCCAAGAACGACGCGGTCTTCCACCTGGGCGACACCCGCGCCAAGGTCGAGGCCCGCTACCAGAAGCTGCGCGCCAAGGCCAAGGCCAACCCGCTCGGCGGGATCGTCGGCCCGGCCGAGCTCATCGGCTTCTTCCAGGGCGCCCCGTACTACGACTCCTCCTGGGTGCCCGTCGCCCAGACCTGGGCCGCGTACGAGGCCGGTGACGAGCAGGCGCTCGTCGACGCCATCGCCCCGGACATGACGGACACCAAGGGCAACGCGGCGTCCGAGAACGGCAACGCCGTGTACACCGCCGTCGAGTGCGCCGACGCGAAGTGGCCCACCAGCTGGTCCAAGTGGGACCGGGACAACAGCAAGCTGCACCAGAAGTACCCGTTCCTGACCTGGTCCAACGCGTGGATGAACCTGCCCTGCGCGACCTGGAAGGCCAAGCAGAGCACCCCGATCGCGGTCGGCGCCAAGCACGGGCTGCCGCCCGTACTGATCGTCCAGTCCGAGCGGGACGCGGCCACGCCGTACAAGGGCGCGGTCGAGCTGCACCGCCGCCTCGCCGGCTCGCGTCTGATCACCGAGAAGAGCGCCGGCTCGCACGGTGTCACCAGCCTGGTGAACCCCTGCATCAACACCCGCGTGGACAGCTACCTGCTCACCGGCAAGGTCGACGCCAAGGACGTGACGTGCGCCCCGCACGCCACCCCCGTGGCCCCGGCCCCGGCCGCGGCGAAGTCCCTGTCGTCCGACGCCCCGGCCGAGTCCTCGGTCCTCCCGGCGCCGGAGGAGCTCCCCGCCGTCCGGTAAGAACCGGCGGTAGCGAGCGGACGAGCGGGAGAAGGCTCAGCGCGCGGTGCGCCGGGCCTTCTTCCGCTCTTCCTCCTCCTCGGCCTTGACCTCGGCCGCGTAACGGTCGACGTACTCCTGGCCGGACAGTCCGAGGATCGCGTACATGATCTCGTCGGTGACCGCCCGCAGGACGGCGCGCTCGCCCTCCATCCCGGCGTACCGGGAGAACTCCATCGGCTCGCCGAAGCGGATCGTCACCCGCCGGATCTTCGGGAGCTTCTTCCCGGGCGGCTGGATCTCGAAGGTGCCGACCATGGCGCAGGGGATCACGGGCACCCCGGCCCCCAGGGCCATCGCGGCCACCCCCACCTTGCCCTTGTAGAGCCGCCCGTCGTGCGAGCGCGTCCCCTCCGGGTAGATCCCGAGCAGCTCGTCCTTGGCCAGTACGCCCAGACCCTCGCGCAGGGCCGCCTGTCCGGCGTTCTTGCCCGACCGGTCCACGGGGATCTGCCCGGCGCTGCGGAAGAAGGCGGCGGTCAGCCGACCCTTGACCCCGGGGCCGGTGAAGTACTCGGCCTTCGCCAGGAAAGTGATCCGCCGCTTGAGGATGGCGGGCATCAGGAAATGGTCGGAGAAGGACAGGTGATTGCCCGCGACGATGGCGGCCCCTTCGGCGGGGATGTTCTCCAGACCCTCGATCCGAGGTCTGAACAGCAGCCGCAGCAGAGGGCCGAGCAACACGTGCTTGAGCAAGTGGTAGAACACCAGGCCGCTCCTGTCGATATCCCGTTGTCACCGCCATTTTACGAACGGTGAGCCGCGGGACGTCAGGGGGCGGGAAGGGACCTTACTCAGACATTGCGTGTCGCGGCCATCCCGGCGGTCAACAGCCCCAGCACCACCCAGCCGAACCACAGCCAGCCGTTGCTGCCGAGGGCCACGGAATACGCGGCCACGGCCACCAGAGCGGCGAAGGTCATGACGCACATCGCCTTAACGGATCCGGTCATGCCCCATGGTGGCGCGCGAAGACGGTGTCGCGCTACTGGCCACGCGCTTGGAGCGAGGCGAGATACGCGTTGTACGCCGCCAGCTCCTTGTCACCACTGCGGTCCTCGGCCCGGTCGGACCGCCGCGCGGCCCGCTGCTCGGAGTGGTACCACTGGTAGACGAGGGCGATCAGGACCAGGACCGAGGGGATCTCGCTGAAGGCCCAGGCGATGCCGCCGCCCCACTGCTGGTCGAGCAGCGGGTCGATGCCGAGGGACGCCGGCGGGTTCTCGTACGTCTTGATCATCGGCTGGCTCGCCATCATCAGGGCGATGCCGAAGAAGGCGTGGAAGGGCATGCCCGCGAACAGCTCCAGCATCCGCATCACGTAGCCCGGCCGGTGCGGGCCCGGGTCGATGCCCATGATCGGCCAGAAGAAGATCAGCCCGACGGCGAGGAAGTGCACCATCATCGCGATGTGCCCGGTCCGGCTCTCCATCAGGAAGTCGAAGAGCGGGGTGAAGTACAGGGCGTAGAGGCTCGCGATGAACATCGGGATCGTGAAGGCCGGGTGCGTGATCACCTTCATGTACCGGCTGTGCAGCAGCATCAGCAGCAGCTCGCGCGGCCCCTTGTGACCGCGGGCGGCGGGCGGCAGCGCGCGCAGCGCCAGCGTCACCGGGGCGCCCAGCAGCACCAGGATCGGGGTGACCATGCTGATCACCATGTGTTGCACCATGTGCACGCTGAACATGACCATGCCGTAGTCGTTCAGCTTGGTGCACATCACGAGGATCACGGTCAGCACGCCCACGGCGAAGGCGATGGTCCGGCCCAGCGGCCAGGAGTCCCCGCGCCGGCGCAGCCGCAGCACGCCCCACCCGTACAGGGCGAGCCCGACCAGCGAGCCGATCAGGAAGAAGGCGTCGAAGGAGAACTCCAGCCCGCGCCCGAGAGTGAACGGAGGCAGGTCCATGTCCATGTGCATGTCCATGCCGTGCCCGCTGTGATCCATCTGTTCACTCCCTTGACCGTGATGCCCCACCACAGTAGTGCCGCCCCCGGGCGCTCGTGCGCGCGGGGGCGGCCTGTCACAAAAGGGACGTCATGGAAGGGGACATCACAGAACGGTCTGCGCCTCGTCGTACCGCTCGGACGGCACCGTCTTGAGGGTCGAGGTCGCCTCCGAGAGCGGCACCATCACGATGTCCGTCCCGCGCAGCGCGGTCAGCATGCCGAACTCGCCGCGGTGCGCGGCCTCCACGGCGTGCCAGCCGAAGCGGGTGGCCAGCACCCGGTCGTACGCGGTCGGCGTGCCGCCACGCTGGACGTGACCCAGGATCACCGGCCGGGCCTCCTTGCCCAGGCGGTTCTCCAGTTCCACGGCGAGCCGGTTGCCGATGCCGGCGAAGCGCTCGTGGCCGTAGATGTCCTTGCCGCGCTCCTCGAAGTCCATCGAGCCGGGCTTGGGCTTGGCGCCCTCGGCCACCACGACGATCGCGAACCGCTTGCCCGCGGAGAACCGCTCGCCGACGATCTCCGTCAGCTCGTCGATGTCGAAGGGGCGCTCCGGGACGACGATCGCGTGCGCGCCGGCCGCCATGCCGGAGTGCAGGGCGATCCAGCCGGTGTGGCGGCCCATGACCTCCACCACCATCACGCGCTGGTGGGACTCGGCGGTGGTCTTCAGCCGGTCGAGCGCCTCCGTGGCGACCCCGACGGCGGTGTCGAAGCCGAAGGTGACGTCGGTGGAGGCGATGTCGTTGTCGATGGTCTTCGGGACCCCGACGATCGGCAGACCGGCCTCGGAGAGCAGGTTCGCGGCCTTCAGGGTGCCTTCGCCGCCGATCGGGATGATCGCGTCGAGACCGAGGTCCGCCACGTGGCCGCGGGCGCGCTCCACACCGTCGCGCAGGTGCGCGGGCTGGACCCGGGAGGAGCCGAGGATGGTGCCGCCGCGGGCGAGGATGCCGCCGACGGCGTCGAGGTCGAGCTTGCGGTAGTCCGCCTCCAGCAGGCCCTTCCAGCCGTCGAGGAAGCCGATCACCTCATCGCCGTGGTCGACCACGGCGCGGTGCACGACGGAGCGGATGACGGCGTTGAGACCGGGGCAGTCGCCACCGGAAGTGAGCACACCTATGCGCATGGCAGGAACGGACCTTTGCAACGTGGGCCGGCGACCGGACCACGTCGTCCGGTTGGAACTACGGCCACCCTACAAGCGGTGGAGAGGTGGACTGAACCATCCTCCACATGCTGGTCGCACTCGTCGTACGAAATGACGTCGGCCCGGTTCCCCCTAGGGAAAACCGGGCCGAACACATGATGCGGGGGCCGCCCCGATGAGCGGTCCGCGGGGCGCTACGCGGGCTGCGTCGCGGCGGCGATGCGCTCCGCGCGCAGCGCCTCGTACCACCGGTCGTCTATGGCCGGCAGCGCGTTCACATCGAGGGCCAGCTTCAGCAGCAGGTCCGCGATCTGCGGGTTGCGGGCCATCACGGGACCGTGCATGTACGTGCCGAACACCGTGTCGTTGTACGCGCCTTCGGTACCGTCACCGGTGCCGTTGCCGCGACCCATGGTCACCCGGGCGAACGCCTTGGCCGTCGGGCCGAGGTGGGTCACGCCCTGGTGGTTCTCGAAGCCCGTCAGCTGCGGCAGGCCCAGGCGCGGGTCGATGTCCCCGAGGACGTCGCCGACGCACCGCTCGCCCTCACCGCGCACGGTGACGACGTCCAGCAGGCCGAGGCCCTCCTGACGCTGGCCCTGGTCGTTGACGAACTCCTGGCCGAGGATCTGGTACCCGGCGCAGACGGAGAAGACGATCGCCCCGTTCGAGACGGCCCGCTCCAGGCCGCCGTCGCGCAGCAGGCGCTCCGCGGCCAGGCGCTGCGGCCGGTCCTCGCCACCGCCGATCAGGTAGATGTCGCCCGAGGTGGGGATCGGCTGGTCGCTGCGCACGTCCACGCGCTGCACGTCCAGGCCGCGCTGGCGCGCCCGGCGCTCCACCACGAGGGCGTTGCCCTGGTCTCCGTACGTGCTCAGCAGGTCGGGGTAGACCCACACCAGACGCAGGCTGTTGTCGCTCATGCTCTTGTCCTTTATGGGTACTAGTTGCCGACGCGGCGGCGCACGTCCTGGAAGGCGGTGTAGTTGGCGATCAGCTCGATCTGTCCGGGCGGCGCGAGCTGCACGGCCTCGTCGAGGGTGTCGCACACCCGGAACTCCAGGCCCGCGACCTCCAGGCGGACCGCGAGGTCCAGCTTGCGGTCACCGATCACGAAGATCGGGTGACCGGCCAGCCGCGGGTAGTCCACGTCCCACAGCCAGGAGGTGTCGGTGCCGTCGGCGCCGCGCGCGTTCACCGAGAGGATCACCGGGGTCGGCGGGGGATCGATCAGCGAAAACGTTTCGAGCCAGCCCGCCGGGTTCTTCGCGAGCAGCAGCCGCAGCTCACGGCCCTGGAAGTTCACCACGTCGTAGCGGCCGGCGACGGCCTGCACCTGGTACATCCGCTCCAGCGCGACCTGCGGCGGGACGCCGAAGACAGCGGCCACGGCGGCCGAGGTGGCGGCGTTGGCCTTGTTGGCGCGGCCGGGCAGCTGGAGGTGGATCGGCCAGGCCGAGCCGTGCGGGTCCAGGACGTGGTCGCCGGAGAGCACCCAGGTCGGGGTCGGGCGCCGGAATCCGCACTCGCCGCAGAACCAGTCGTCGCCGGGGCGCTGCATGACGCCACCGCAGGAGGGGCACGACCAGGCGTCGTCCTTCCACTCCTGGCCGGCCGCGACCCACACCACGTTCTGGGAGGAGGACGCGGACCACACGATCAGCGGGTCGTCGCAGTTCGCGACGATGACCGCCTTGGAACCCTGGAGACCCTCGCGCCACTTCTCCGCGAGCATGCGGGTCTCGGCGGCGCGGTCCAGCTGGTCGCGGGAGAGGTTGAGCAGGGCGATCACCTTGGGGGTGACGTCCCGGGCCACTCCGGCCAGGTATTTCTCGTCCACCTCGATGACGCCGTACTTGGCGTCCGAGCCACCGGCCAGCGCGGAGGTGATGCCGGCCGGCATGTTGGCGCCGAGGGCGTTGGAGACGACCGGACCGCTGGCCCGCAGGGCCTCCGCGATCAGTCGGGTCGTCGTGGTCTTGCCGTTCGTCGCGGAGACGAGGACGACATCGAGATGTTGCGCCAGCGCGCCGAGAAGATCGGGGTCGAGCCTGAGTGCGACCTTGCCACCGATCACCGATCCGCTTCCGCGTCCCGCGGCCCGCGACACCGCCGCCGCGGCCTTGCCCGCCGTCACGGCCAGCTTGGCCCGCGGCGAAAGCGGCTCCGTGTTGCCTGCCATCGTCCCTTGTCCTCCTTGCGTCGGTCGGCCCCAGCCTATCCAGTGCCGGCCGGAGCCTTGACCGCGGCGCCCCCGCCCCGCCGCGGATCTCCTCATATAGTCGCCCGTCGTAGGCTTACCGCCATGCGACAGCGCCCCATCCCCGGTACCACCGGCCTCGTCCGCACCATGAGCCTGCTGGGTGATCCGGTGCTCCGTTCCGCGTGCGCGGAAGTCACCGAATTCGGCCCGGAACTCGACCGGCTCATCGAGGACATGTTCGCCACGATGTACGCCGCCGAGGGTGTCGGGCTCGCCGCGAACCAGATCGGCGTCGGACAGCGGGTGTTCGTCTACGACTGCCCCGACGACGAGGACGTGCGCCACGTCGGGCACATCGTCAACCCGCGGTTGGTGACGGCCGACGGGGACGAGTTCCTGGGGCCGGAGGGGTGCCTGTCCCTGCCGGGGCTGGAGGCGGGCACCCCCCGCTTCGACCACGCGGTGGTGGAAGGGGTCACGTCGGACGGGGCGGCGGTGCGGATCTCGGGGACGGGGTTCTTCGCGCGGTGCCTGCAGCATGAGTGCGATCACCTCGACGGGACGGTGTACGCGGACCGCGTGACGGGCCTGCGCGGCCGTCGCCTGCGGCGGGCCATCCGGAAGACCTCCTGGGGAGCCGAGGCGCTGCGCGGCTAGCCCGTTCCCCTCTCGGCCGGGGCCATCTCCAGCCTCGCCGGCGTTTGAGG
>NZ_JBGBPT010000050.1:9889-64353 GCF_041106355.1 Streptomyces sp. BF23-19
GCCTCAAACGCCGGCGAGGCTAAGGTGGCCCCGGCCGAGGTTGAAGGGGGCCGGGCCGAGGCTGAAGGGGGCCCGGCGAGGATGGATCGGCCCCGGCGGGGGCTAGAAGCCTGGGCCGTCTGCGCGGTTGCCGGCGGTGGCCAGGCGGCCCCAGAGCAGGTCGGTGAGGCCCGCGACCAGGACCGCGCGCTCGCAGGGGCGTTCGCCCAGCCACCAGTCGCCGGCCGCGTGCATCATGCCGACGATGCCGTGCCCCCAGATCCGGGCGAGGCGTTCGCCCCCAGGGCCGAGGTCCACCCGTTCTCCGATCACCTCGGCCAGCTCCTCGCCGAGCCGGCGCAGCAGCGGGGCCGAGTGCAGGCCGACGTCGAAGCCGCGTTCCGCGCTGTGGGAGTCCTCGGCCGGGTGCATGAGGAAGCGGTAGACCTGCGGGCGGGCCTCGATGGCGGCGAGGTAGGTGTCGAGGGTCGCCTCCACCCGGCGGCGCCGCTCGGCGGGGGCGTCGAGCGCGGCCCGTAGCGAGTCGAGCAGCGCGTCGGTGTGCCGGACGGCGAGGGCCTGGTAGAGGCCCGCCTTGTCCCCGAAGTGCCGGTAGAGGATGGGCTTGGTGATGCCGGCCTCCGCCGCGATCGCGTTCATGGAGGCCTTGGGGCCGTCCCTGAGTACGACCCGGTCGGCGGCTTCGAGCAGTTCCCGCCGGCGGCGTTCGGCCGCTCCCGGCTCACCGGCCTGCTGAGTGGTCTCCATGACGTGTTTCTCTCCCCGCCCTTGCGATGTGCGTGACGCCCACGCAACGTAACACCCCGCACACCCTGTCGATCGAATCGGCGGTCACCCCGTCCGGCGTCAGGGCCGGTGCGGGCGGTGCTTGACAGTGCTTACTCGTCGGTAACAGACTGTGGCCTTCGCGTAGGTTACCGCTAGTAACTTCCGCAGGGACGAGTGCAGACAGGTGGAGGGGACATGGCGGAGTTCACCATGGAGCTGAACGACGACCAGAAGCAGGTGCGGGACTGGATCCACGGCTTCGCCGCCGATGTGATGCGCCCCGCCGCCGCGGAATGGGACGAGCGCGAAGAGACTCCCTGGCCCGTCATCCAGGAGGCCGCCAAGGTCGGCATCTACTCGCTGGACTTCTACGCCCAGCAGTTCTTCGACCCGACGGGCCTCGGCATCCCGATGGCGATGGAGGAGCTCTTCTGGGGCGACGCGGGCATCGCGCTGTCGATCGTCGGCACCGGACTCGCGGCCATCGGCGTCGTCGCCAACGGCACCGAGGAGCAGATCGGCACCTGGATCCCGCAGATGTACGGCACCCCCGACGACGTCAAGGTCGCCGCCTTCTGCTCCTCCGAGCCGGACGCCGGCTCCGACGTCGGCTCGATGCGCACCCGGGCGGTCTACGACCAGGCCAAGGACGAGTGGGTGCTCAACGGCACCAAGACCTGGGCGACGAACGGCGGTATCGCCAACGTCCACATCGTCGTCGCGGTCGTCGACCCGGAGCTGGGGACCAAGGGGCACGCCTCCTTCATCGTCCCGCCGAACACCCCCGGCCTGTCGCAGGGCCAGAAGTTCAAGAAGCACGGCATCCGCGCCTCGCACACCGCCGAGGTGGTGCTGGAGGACGTACGGATCCCCGGCTCCTGCCTCCTCGGCGGCAAGGAGAAGCTGGACGAGCGCCTCGCGCGGGCCCACGAGCGCGCTCGCAGCGGCGGCGGCGAGCGGGTGAAGAACGCGGCCATGGCCACCTTCGAGGCCTCCCGACCGGCGGTCGGCGCGATGGCCGTCGGCACCGCGCGCGCGGCGTACGAGGTGGCCCTCGACTACGCGAAGACCCGTACGCAGTTCGGCCGCCCGATCATCGACAACCAGGGCGTGGCCTTCCAACTCGCCGACATGCGGACGCAGATCGACGCGGCCCGGCTGCTGGTGTGGCGGGCTTCCTGGATGGCGGTGGCGGGCCGGCCGTTCGAGTCGGCGGAGGGCTCGATGTCGAAGCTCTTCGCGAGCGAGGTCGCCAAGAAGGTCACCGCCCAGGCGGTCCAGATCCTCGGCGGCAACGGCTTCACCCGTGAGTACCCGGTCGAGCGCATGCACCGGGACAGCGCCATTTACACCATCTTCGAGGGCACCAGCGAGATCCAGCGCCTGGTGATCGCCCGCACCATCTCCGGCATGCCGATCCGCTAGGCCGGGGCCGTGGGGCCCTCCGGGGTGCGGGGTGAAGGCCCCGTACCCGCGGCTCGGCCCGGTGGGGTGGGGCGGAAGGTGCCGCGCCCTCAGGGTCTGAGCAGCCGCGTGAGGGCCCGGCCGAAGAGGCGCCGGCCCGCCGCCGCGACCAGGGGATCCAGGGCGCGGGGGAGGCCGCGCAGGCGCAGCTCCTCACGCCAGTGGATCTCCGCGCCGCCCGTGGCGAGGGGGCGGATCTCGATCTCCGCCCAGCCCGTCACCGACCGGCCGCGCTTCTCCAGTCGGACCAACCCCGACAAACCGTCCGCGGGGGGTCGCCACACGACGACTTCCATGCGGTCGTCGAATGTGATCCTGCTCACGCCCGTACGCGCCGTGAAGATCGTTCCGACGTGGGTCGGCGGCGCCGTCTCGATGATCGTCCGGGTGAGCGGGACCTGTGCGCCGTGGCGCTCCCAGTCCGTGAGCATCGACCACGCCTCGACCGGCGGAAAAGACGTGCGGTGAATGATCCGGATTGCGGGCATGAGCGCATGGTAATCGGGCATACACACCGTGAACTGGACGGCGAATATGGGTTCCGTCCGGGGGCGGCGATCAGTAATACTCACCGCCACCGTGGATCGCGGAATCGACCGGGTGACCACCGGCGCTCCCGCCCCACTTCGCGAGGAGGTGCGCCATGTGCTCCCACCAGCCACCCTGCCCTACCGCCGACAGCGCCGATCACGACGCCGCCCGCATTGTGGCCTCTCGCCCCGAACAGGGCTGGAGCCTGCTGTGCAACGGAGTCGTGGTGTTCGACGACACCGGTGAACTGCTCCCCGACAGCCGCACGGTGGAACCCCGCCGCCCGGCCCTGGTCTGAGCGAGGAGGCAGCATGCGCCAGCAGCTGATCCGTAAGCCCGTCCCGAAGCCCGCCCCCCGAGACCTGGACCTGCGCACACCGTCGGGCAGACCCCTCCCGTACTGACGGGAGCCCAGGATTTAGGCCGTACCCCGGTCCCACCGGCCGAGACTCAGCCGGTGGGCGCCGCCGCGCCGCCCAGGAACGCCGTCTCGTAGGCGGCGTCCCCGATCGCCGCGCGGGCCTGCCGCTCGCCCTGGTCCCGTAGGGCCGTCAGCGAGGGCGAGCCCATCTGCGGCCGGCCCACCGTGCGCCACCAGGCGTGCCCGGTGCCCAGCAGCCGCGCCGCGAGTTCCCCGTCACCCAGCCCGGCCACCGCCGCGGCCAGCAGGTCCAGGCCGAGCGCGATGCCGAAGCGGTCGCCGAGCAGTCGTTTCCCCGAGAGCATGGCCCGTACGTGCCGGGCGGCCTCCCCGTGGTCGCCCAGGCCCAGTGCGGCCACGGCCAGGATGTAGTCCGCGTACGCCCGCAGCCAGCGCTCGCCCAGCTCCACGCAGGCCTCCCGCAGGGACCGCGCCTCCTCGGTCGCCTCCTCGAAACGCCGCAGGTCGCACAGGGCGTAGCCGGTGGCCAGCTTGCACAGGAGCCAGCCCGCGCCGCTGGTGCGTCCGCCGTGTCCCGCCCGGGCCCGGGGGCCGGCCAGCCGCAGGGCCCGTACGGGATCGCCGGGCATGAGGACGGAGACCGCCTGCAGGTAGCCCGCGCGCAGCTCCCGCTCCGGGTCCGCGAGCCGGGCCGCGTCGCGCGTGCACTCGCCGCCGAGCTGCTGGGCCGCGTCCATGTCGCCCTGGAGCAGCGCGGTGAGTCCGAGGGCCCACACGGCCTGGTTGTACGCGGCGCCCGTACGCGGAGCGGTCCGCAGGGCCCGTTCCAGGAAGCCGCGGCCCTCGTGCACGTGCCCGCACGCGAACCAGTAGAACCACAGCGCCCCGGCCATCTCCAACGCCGCCGTCGGGTCGGCGGCGATCAGATGTTCCAGGGCGGTACGCAGCTGCGCGTGCTCGGCGGTGATCCTGCGGTACCAGTCCACCTGCCCCGGGCCCAGCCAGCCCCGGTCGGCGGCCTGGGAGAGCGCCGCGTACCAGTGGGCGTGCCGGTCGGTGACGATCCCCACCTCGCCGAGCTCGCCCAGCCAGTCCTGCCCGTACTCGCGGATCGTGTCCAGCATCCGGTAGCGGGCCCCGGTCCCGCGTTCCTCGATGCGCAGCACCACGGACTTGGCGGCGAGGCCCGCCAGTACGCGCTCCACCCGGGCGGCCGGCAGCGGCCCGCCCGAGCAGACGGCGCGAGCCGCCGCGATGTCGAAGTCACCGGTGAAGACCGAGAGTCGGGCCCACAGCAGCCGCTCCAGCGGCTCGCACAGTTCGTGGCTCCAGCCGATCGTGGTCCGCATCGTCCGGTGCCGGCGCGGCACCGCGGCCGCCCGGGCGTCGGACAGCACCTCGAAGCGTTCCCCGATCCGCTCGGCCATGTGCTCCAGCGTCCACGACCGCAGCCGGGCGCCCGCGAGTTCCAGCGCGAGAGGGATGCCGTCCAGGCGTCGGCACACCTCGGCGGCCACCGCGGTCCGCGCGGGGTCGGCGAAGACGGCCGCCGCCCGCGGGGTCGCGGCCAGGGCGCGGGCCCGGAACAGGGCGAGGGCGTCGCTGTCGGCCCCTTCGCAGGGCAGCGGCCGGACCTCGACGACCTCCTCGGTCGGCATGTCGAGCGGCTCGCGGGAGGTGACCAGGATCGTCAACCCGGGCGCGGACTGGAGGAGTTCGCCGACCAGATGGCGGCAGTCGGCCACCAGGTGCTCGCAGGTGTCCAACACCAGGAGCAGCTCCCTGTCGGCCATCCACGCGCACAGCTCCTCGTCGGGAGGGCGCGGGGAGTGGTCGGCGAGGCCGACCGCGTGGGCGACGGTGGCCGTGAGCAGGATCGGATCGCGCAGGGGGGACAGCTCCGCCCACCAGACCCCGTCGGGGCGCGCCTGGCGGGCGGCGGCGACGGCGCGTAGGGCGAGCCGTGACTTGCCGACGCCACCCACGCCGGTGAGGGTGACCAGTCTTCGTTCACGCAACAGGCCGTCGAGCAGCTGGAGTTCGCGCTCCCGGCCGACGAAGCTCGCAGGTTCCGGGGGTAGGTTGCCGGGCACCGGGCAGGGGGCCGGTCCGGGACCGCCGTCCGCGGAGTCTGCCTGATTGTCATTGAACGAGTACTCACCGAACACGGATGTATTGTGCGCGATCTTCCCGGGCGGCCGCGCCGTTCAAGCCGGATCGGTGTCTTCTTTCACGCGACGAGTGTGATCCGCCGCTCCGCGGAGAAGGATCCCCAGTTGCCGTCGGGGAGTCTGGCCCGCAGTTTCACGGCCCACACCGTGCCGGCCGGCTCGGCCACCGTGATCCGGTGTTCCGCCCGGCCGCTGGGCACCGCACCCGCTCCGAACTGGATGACGGTGGTGGGCAGTCCGTTGACGTACAGCTCGTACTCGGTGGTCTCGCCGCCGGTGTCCGGGGCGGTCCAGGTCAGGGTGACGGTGCCGGGGGAGGCGGTCGCGGCGAATTCGGCGGGGGCGGTGCCAGGGCCGTCGCCGGAGGCGGGTGGGGTCGTCACGTCCACCGCCGGGCCGTCGGGGGAGGAGTTGTCCGCCCCGTCGCGGGCCCGGACGGTGAAGGTGTAGACGGTGTCGGGCCGGAGGTTGGCCAGGGTCGTGGCGCTCTCGCCGGGGCCGGCGGTGTGGATCCGGACGCCGCCCTGGTAGATGTCGTAGGCCGTGACGCCGGTGTCGTCGGTGGCTGCCGTCCAGGTCACCCGGGCGGGCCGGGGCCCGGTCGCCCGGGCGGTGGTGGCGGCCGGGGAGGAGGGGGCCGTGCGGTCCTCGGCCTTGGCGGCGGGCGTGGTCACCCGGGCGGCCGGGGCGGGTCCGGAGAGGTTGCCGGCGGCGTCCTCGGCCCGGACCGTGAAGGCGTAACCGGTCTGCGGGGCGAGGTCGGTGATGTCCACCATGGTCTTCTCGGCGGGGAGTTCGCGGACCAGGCGGTCGGCCTGGAAGACCTGGTAGCCGGTCACGCCGTCCTGGTCTGCGGCCGCGTTCCACATGACGTGCACGCTGGTGGCGCTGCCGGCCTGGGCGGTCAGTCCGGCGGGGGCGGGCGGGGGTCGGGTGTCGGGCGTGGTGCAGGCCGTGAGGCCGGTGAGGCCTGCGACGGCCAGGCGGAGGGCGAGCGTGGGGGCGCTGCGTCGCACGGGGGTGCCTTCCTCGGCTTCCTTGGCTCCTTATTGGTCTAGACATATATGGCACGGCGGGCGGGAGCCCGACAAGACCCCTGCGCCCGGCGGCTCGTGGTGTGCCCGGGTTCGTGTTCATCTGTTCCGGCAAGGGGCGGCAACTCCGTGATCTCCGACGGTCCCGAGCCGACGCCGACCGGCTCGCAGCGAGATCGTCAAGGACCGACCGCCCGTCACGGACGGTCAACACCCGTACGGCGGACACGTCTTTCGCCCGAAGGCACCCCCTCCTGCGCCACGATGGCGGCGAGTAAGGAGGTTTCGATGGTGATTTCCCTCTCGGTGGTCGTCCTGCTCCTCATCCTGGCCTGGATCTTCCTGCGCAGCGGCGGGCTCAAGTTCTCGCACGCCCTCGTCTGCGCACTGCTCGGCTTCTACCTCGCGAGCAGCAGCATGGCCACGACCATCCACAACGGTCTGACGGCCACCGCGAACGTGGTGGCCGGCCTCAATCCTTGATCGACTGTTGCGCCTTCGTGAATCATCCGGCCCATCCATGGACTCCTCGTGCGGTGCGATCTAGCGTCTGGCGGCGGCGCGACATCAGACGCAATGTCAACAACACTCAGAGACATGGAGGAAGCCCGGATGCTCCGAAGATCGCTGAACTGCGCCGTGCTGCCCGTCGTCGCCGCACTCACGGTGATGTACGGCGGCTCCTCGGCCCAGGCCGAGGAGATACCCAAGGCCCCCGGTCATCGCCTCGTCACCCACTACGACGGCAGCCCCTCGGCCGCCGTGCCGTTGCCCGGCGAGGCGCCGCCGCAGCACCCCTTCCTCGCACCCAACGGCCGCAGCGGCATGCACTCCGACGCGGCGGGCAGCGCCACCTCCCCCTGGTCGGGCCCGCTCGGCAAGAATCCGAAGGTCACCAGCGAGAAGATCGCCGCCCTCGGTGGTGAGTGCGCCACCGCGACCTTCGACTCGGCCGGCCGGCTCGTCACGGTGTGCGGCACCTTCTCCGGCTTCAAGGTCAAGCTCCTCGAGCCCCGTACGCTCGCCACGCTCGCCGAATACCAGCTCCCGCAGCGCTCCTCGACGGTCGAGGCGATCACCTCGCTCGACTTCGCGAAGATCTTCAAGGACACCTCGGGCGGCGCCTACTTCTACCTGGACAACCAGGACCGGGCCGTGCTGGCCGACTCCCGCCAGCACATCCTGCGCCTCGGGCATTCCTGGCACGCCGACGAGTCGGGCGGCAGCTGGAAGTTCACGGTCGAGGACGACTGGGACCTCACCGGGCAGGTCCCGCACGACTGCGTGACCTGGACCAACCTGTGGCCCAGCGGCACCTGCGACCCCGTCACCTCCGTGATGCCCGACTGGAACGGCCGGATCTGGTGGGTCACCCGCCAGGGCCGGGTCGGCACGGTGGACCCGGCGACCGACCGGATCCGCTCCGTCCAACTGCGGGGCGAGGAGATCCAGAACTCCTTCTCGGTCGCCGAGGACGGAGTCTCCATCGTCTCCGACCACGCGCTCTACAGCTTCCGCGCCGCCGCCGACGGCACCCCCGAGGTGCAGTGGCGCCAGACGTACGACCGTGGCACGGCGTCCAAGCCCGGCTCCGTCAACCAGGGCTCGGGCACCACCCCGGACCTCTTCGGCCAGAACTATGTCGCCATCACCGACAACGCCGACGACCGGATGAACGTACTGGTCTACAAGCGGGGCATGGACGTGCCCGCCGACCGGCGGCTGGTCTGCAAGGTGCCGGTGTTCGGCTCCGGCGCCTCGACCACCGACAACTCCCTCATCACCTGGGGCAACAGCATCGTCGTCGAGAACAACTACGGCTACGAGAACCCCACCACCCTGCTGCTGGGCAAGTCCGTCGTGGGCGGCGTGGCCCGCATCGACGTACGCGCCGACGGCAGCGGCTGCGACACGGTCTGGGAGAGCGCCATCCGCGCTCCCTCCGTGGTCCCGAAGCTCTCCACCGCGAACGGGCTGCTCTACTTCTACGAGAAGGAGCCCAACGTCTGGGGCATCGACGCCTGGTACCTCACGGCCGTGGACTTCCGCACAGGCGAGCGCCGCTGGCGGCAGCTGACCGGCACCGGCCCGCTCTACGACAACAACTGGGCCCCGATCACCCTCGGCCCCGACGGCACCGCGTACGTCGGTGTCTTCAACGGCATCGTCGCGGTGCGCGACAGCTGACGCACGAACCGCCCGCCGCCAGGTACTCCTCGCGGCGGGCGGCTCACCTCAGGCGGGACGGGCCGCGCCCGCCCATACGGGAGGCCTGCGGTCCGCCCAGGGGGCGGCCCGCTCCAGTTGTGCGGCGAGCCGGAACAGCGTGTCCTCGCGTCCGTGGCCCGCGGCGAACTGGACGACCTCGGTCAGCGTGCCGACCGGCGGTGCCACTCCTCGGCGAGCAGCCGGTAGGAGTGGACCCGGTCCGCGTGCCCGTGCGTGATCGTGGTGATCAGCAACTCGTCCGCGTCCGTCGCCTCCTGGAGCCGCTCCAGGTCATCGGCGACGGTCCGTGCCGAGCCGACGAACCGGGTCTCCACCCGGTCGGCCACCAACTGCCGGTCCGCGTCGGTCCACGGCAGCGCCCGCGCCTCGGCCGGGGTGGGGTACGGGATGGCCCCCTCGGCCGTCCGGATGCTGCGCACCCAGGCCCCGTACCCGGCGGCCAGTTCGCGCGCCGTCTCCTCGTCCTCCGCCACGACCACATCGGCGGACACCGTCAGATACGGCCGCTCCAGCTCGGCCGACGGCTTGAACGCGGCCCGGTACCCCTCGGCCGCCTCCAGCACCGCCGCCGGACTGACGTGGTAATTCGCCGCGAACCGGAGCCCGTTGCGGCCCGCCGTCTCCGCGCTCACCCCGCCGCTGCTCCCCAGGATCCACACTTCCACGTCGGCCCCCTCGCCGGGGACGGCATGCGCCTCCACCCCCTCCGGCGAGCGGTACTCGCCCCGCAGCAGCGCGAGCACGTCGTCGACCTGCTCGCCGTACTCCTGCGGCCGGGCCCCCGGCAGGTTCAGCAGCTTCTGTTGGAGGGCCACCCGCGGATGGCCCAGAAGACGGGTGAAGGAGAACGGCTCCGGGATCCGCAGCCCGTTCGGGGCGTACCCGTCCACGACCGGGGTGACCGGCGGCTGCGGGACCGGACCCTCGGACGGCCGGGGTCGGCCCGCCGAGCGGCCCAGCCCCAGGTCGACGCGCCCGGGATGCAGCGCGTCGATCAGGCCGAACTCCTCGACCGTCGACAGCGCGGTGCGGTGCCCGAGCTGTACCGCGCCGGAGCCGAGCCGGATGGTCGAGGTCGCGGAGGCGGTCAGCGCGAGCACGACCGCCGGGGAGGTCCCGGCGACCCCGGGATTGAGGTGGTGCTCGGCGAACCAGTAGCGGGCGTAGCCGAACTCCTCGGCGCGCCGGGCGAGATCGATGCTGCGCCGCAGGGCCTCGGCGGCGGTGGAACCGGAGGAGACGGGGACGAGGTCGAGGACCCCGAGAGGGATGCCGGGCATGGCCGGACTCCTTAAAGGTCGGGGAGGGAGGGGTCGGGGAAGGCGGGGTCGGGTATCGCGCGGCGCAGGACCGGGGCGATGTCCGACTGGAAGAGTTCGAGCGAGGCGCGGTGGTCCGCCTCGGGGAGCCCGCCCGCCTCGGCCTGCAGATGCAGGGCCGTGTGCCCGAAGGCCTCGTGGTAGCGGTGCACCTTCTCGATGACCTGCTGGGGGCTGCCGATCAGCGCCGAGCTCCGCTCGACGAAGTCCTCCAGGGTCGGGAAGACGGGGGCCGTGCCCAGCCGCTCGTGGAAGGCGAGGTAGCGCGCGAACGCGGGCCGGTACGCCACGACCGCCTGCTGCGAGGTCCGGGCCGCGTGGTAGCCGGCCGTGCCCGCGCCGACCACCGCCCGCGCCGGATCGTGCCCGTGGTGCTCCCAGCGCTCCCGGTAGTGGCGGATCAGCTCGGCGTAGGGGCCGATCGGGTGGGTGACGTTCGCCGAGAACAGCGGATCGCCGTACCGCGCCGCGAGATCGACCGACTCCCGGCTCGTGGCACTGCCGTGCCAGACCCGCAGGGTCCGCTGGTACGGCCTCGGCAGCACCTCCGCACCGCTCAGCGCGGGCCGGAAGCGCGGCTGCGCGCTCACCTTGTCCTCCCGCCAGATCCGGCGGAACAGCTCGTAGCCCTCGGCGTTACGTGCCCACTGGTCCTCGGGGGTCACCTGGAACAGCTCGCGCTGCGCGGTGCCGTTGCCCTTGCCGATCATCAGCTCCAGGCGCCCGTCGCTGAGGTGGTCGAGCGTCGCGTAGTCCTCGTACGCCCGTACCGGGTCGAGCAGGCTCAGGGTGGTGACGGCGGTGAACAGCCTGATCCGGCGCGTCAGCGCGGCGATGTGGCTGAGCACCACGGGCGGTGAGGAGGACAGGAACGGCCGCTCGTGGCGCTCTCCCACGCCGAAGCCGTCGAAGCCGAGCTCCTCCGCCCGCAGCGCGGCGGCGACCACCTCACGGAACCGCTCCCGGGTGGGCCGCA
The DNA here is from genome assembly GCF_041106355.1 of Streptomyces sp. BF23-19. Lineage (NCBI taxonomy): Bacteria > Bacillati > Actinomycetota > Actinomycetes > Kitasatosporales > Streptomycetaceae > Streptomyces > Streptomyces sp. BF23-19. Next base: position 20,764 of record NZ_JBGBPT010000050.1, read on the forward strand.
GGCCTCCCGTCACCGGGTCCGGGGAGTCCGTGATCAGGGTGATGGCGAGGAACTTCACGAGACCGGGGCAGGGGCAGGGGCAGAGGTAGAGGCAGGGGCAGGGGCAGGGGACGGAACCGTGAGGCCGAGGTGGTCGCGCAGGGTGGTGCCCTCGTACTCGGTGCGGAAGACGCCCCGCTCCTGGAGCAGCGGTACGACGGAGTCCGCGAAGCCGTCCAGGCCGCCCGGGGTGATGTGGGGGACCAGGATGAACCCGTCGGCGGCGTCAGCCTGCACCAGCGCGTCGATCGACTCCGCGATGGTGGCGGCCGAACCGACGAAGGTCTGGTCGGCGGTGGTCGCGATGACCAGCTCGCGGATCGACAGGTTCTTGGCCCGGGCCAGCTCGCGCCACTGCCGGGCGGTGGCGAGCGGATCCCGGAACTGCCGCACGCTCGCCCGCCCCAGGGCGATGGTGTTCTCCCCGACCCGGGGATCGATCTCGGGCAGCGGGCCGTCCGGGTCGTAGGCGGACAGGTCCCGGTTCCAGACGTGCTCCAGGAACTTGATCGCGGTCTGGCCGCTGACCTGGAGGCGACGCACCTCGTGCGCGATCTCCCGGGCCTCCGCGTCGGTGTCGCCGAGCACGAAGGTGGCCGCGGGGAGGATCTTCAGCTGGTCGTGCGTCCGGCCGTGCCGGGCGAGCCGGCCCTTGACGTCCGCGTAGAACTCCCGCCCCGCGTCGAGGGTTCCGTACCGTCCGAAGATCGCGTCCGCGCCGGCGGCGGCGAATTCCCGGCCCTCCTCGGAATCGCCCGCCTGGAAGATCACGGGCCGGCCCTGCGGGCTGCGCGGCACGTTGAAGCGACCCTCGATGTCGAAGTGCCGGCCCCGATGGGCGAAGGCCCCGGCCCGCGCGTGACGCAGGAAGGTGCCGGACCCCGCGTCGGCGGCGATCTCGGAGCCGTCCCAGGAGTCGAACAGTTCGGTGGCGGTGGCCAGGAACTCCTGGGCGCGGGAGTAGCGGTCCTCGCGCGGCAGGAATCCGCCGCGCCGGAAGTTCTCGCCGGTGAAGGCGTCCCAGGAGGTGACCACGTTCCAGGCGGCCCGGCCCTCGGAGAGGTGGTCGAGCGTGGCGAACTGGCGGGCCACCTCGTAGGGCTCGTTGAAGGTGGAGTTGATGGTGCCGGTCAGCCCCAGACGATCGGTCACCGCGGCCAGGGCGGCGAGCACCGTGAAGGTGTCGGGCCTGCCCACCACGTCCAAGTCGTATATCTCGCCGCCCTGTTCGCGCAGGCGCAGGCCCTCCGCGAGGAAGAGGAAGTCGAACTTGGCGCGCTCGGCCGTCCGCGCGAAGTGGATGAACGAGTCGAAGTCGATGTGGCTGCCGGCGGCCGGGTCGCTCCACACGGTGGTGTTGTTGACGCCCGGGAAGTGGGCCGCGAGATGGATCTGCTTGAGCGGCTTGCTGCTCATGGTTCGTCCTTCCGGATGGTCCGGGTCAGGCGGCGGGTCGGGCAGCGGTCAGGCGGCGGGCCGCGCGTAGCGGTTGGCCGGGCGCTCCAGCCCGAGCAGGCCGCGCAGCGTGTCCGCCTCGTATGCGCGGCGGAAGGCCCCGCGCCGCTGGAGTTCCGGCACCAGGGACCGGGTGATGGCGGGCAGGTCGTGGGCGATCACGCCCGGCCGCAGCAGGAAGCCCGACAGCCCCGCCGCCCGCCGCTCCAGCAGCAGGTCCGCCAGCTGCCCGGGGCTTCCGGCGAAGACCGGGCCGCCGTCGACCCCGTCGTCGTCGCCGTACGGGAGTCCCGCGAGCGCGTCGAGGCGCTCCAGGCGTGCGGCGGCGGCCGGGGCGTCCGCGTCGAGGAACACCGTGAGTTCCCCGAAGAGGTGCAGCGGGTCCGCGGCGAGCCCGGCCGCCTCCCGGGCCCGCCGGATCGCCGCCACGGCGGCGCGCGTACCGTCGCCGTCGTGCGCGGCCACGAACCCGACCTCGGCGGACCGGGCGATGAGCGCGTACGAGGCCTCGCCGGCGCCGGACGCGCTGACGACGGGCTGTCCCTGCGGCGGGCGTGGGGTGATCGAGGGGCCCCTGACGCTGAAGTGGCGGCCCTCGAAGTCGATGGGGTGCAGCTTCTCGCGGTCGACGAACCGACCCGTGGCCACGTCCCGGATCTCCGCGTCGTCCTCCCAGCTGTCCCACAACCGCCGGATCACCTCGACGTGGTCGGCGGCCTCCGCGAGCAGCTCCCCGTCCGCGAACGGAGCGGTGCGCCGCCCGAAGTGCCGTGCCTCGTGGGCGAGTCCGGACACCTGGATCCGCAGGCCGGCGCGGCCGCGGCTGACGTGGTCGAGCGTGGCGATCGCCTTGGAGATGTGGAAGGGCTCGGTGTGGGTGGCCGTCACGGCCGGGACCAGCCCGATGCGCCGGGTCAGGGGCGCCACCCGGGCCGCGGTGAGCACCGCGTCCAGTCGCCCGCGGACCCGGTCCGTGCGCTCGTCGGATCCGGTGGGCGAGGAGGACTGCAGGGCGAGGCCGTCCTCGAAGGTGATGAAGTCGAGCAGCCCGGTCTCGGCCTCGGCTGCGAGACCGGCCCAGTAGCGGGCGGTGAAGAGCTCGGCGGGCCGGGCGCCCGGCTCGCGCCAGGCGGCCGGGTGCCGGCCCGCTCCGTCGAGGGCGACGGCGAGGTGCAGGGGCGCCGGGGACGATGAGGAAACGGACACGGAGAATTGCGCCTTCCTGCTCGGCGTACGGAAAGGGAAGCCGATGCGGGAACAGGTGATTCGGCCCGTCATCAATTTCTTTCGAAAACGCTACGCCCGATAGCGGTGTCATACAATGACCGGAATATTAAGAGAAGTTGGCAGCGGTGTTGCCCGGGGCCCGGACGGCCAGGAAGAAGGGCCGGCGGCGCAGGGTGAAGCCGATCGACTCGTAGAGCCGGATGGCACGCGTGTTGCTCGCCGAGGTGTGCAGGAACGGGATCTCGCCGCGCTCCCGGATGCCCGCGGCGACGGCCCGCACCAGCCTGGTCGCCAAGCCCTGGCCGCGGTGGTCGGGATGGGTGCACACCGCGCTGATCTCGGTCCAGCCGGGCGGGCGCAGCCGCTCCCCGGCCATGGCGACCAGCCGGCCCTGCCGGCGGATGCCGAGGTACGTGCCCAGCTCGACGGTGCGGGGCAGGAAGGGCCCGGGCTCGGTCAGCCGGATGAGTTCGAGGACCTCCGGCACGTCGGCGGCGCCCAACCGGACCGCCTCCGGGGCCGCCTCGGCGCGCAGTGAGGTGTCGACGAGCTGGACGCCCTGGATCCGGCCGGCGGGCTCCCCGCCGGCGGGGCGGGGCGGGGTCAGCACCCCGGCGAGCGAGGCGACCTCGCCGTCGCCGACCAGCGCGCGCAGGTCGGCCCAGGAACGCGGGTCTTCCGGGTCGGAGAGGGCGGCGAAGGGCGAGACGTCCCGGGAGTAGCGGGCGGCGCGGGCACCGCCGCCCGCCGGGTACTCGGCGAAGGCGGTGTGCGCGCCGGACAGGGCGGCCCAGGCCGGGTTGTCCAGGACATGGGGGTCCAGCGAGGTGTGGGCGGGGGTGCTCATGAGTTGCTCAGGGGCAGGCCGGGCGGGTTGACCGCAGAGGTCTTGACGGCCTCGTTGGACAGGTTCCAGGCCGCCAGCAGCTTTTCGTACTGGCCGTTCTCGATCAGGTGGTTGATGGCAGCGGCCACCGGCTCGGCCAGCCCGCTGTCCTTCTTGGCGGTCGCCGCGATCAGGCCCTGCAAGGACTCGCCGGCGCCGGAGAAGGACCCCGCGTTGCGCGTGGGGGCGCTGCCGTTCGCGGTCTGGGTGACGTGGTAGGCGATGGAGGGGTTCGGGGCGAAGTTGATGTCGATCTTCTTGCCGCTCAGGGCGAGGAAGACGCTGTTGGTGTCGGGGAAGTACTTGACGGTGAGGTCCTTGCCCTCGGCCTGCAGCTTCTTCTGCCACTCCAGGAGGATCTTCTCCTGGTTGGTGCCCGAGCTGACGGCGACCGTCCGGCCCGCGAGGTTGCGGTAGTCGCCGTCGAAGTTCCAGGGGCTGTCCTTCAGCACTTCGAAGGCCAGGTTGTCCTGCCGGTACGAGGCGAACTCGTACTTCTTCTTGCGCTCCTCGGTGACCGTGACGTTGGTGAAGGCCACGTCGACCTTGCCGCTGTCGATGCCGACGAAGAGGTTCTCCCAGGTGGAGTTCTTCACGACCGGCTTGAGTCCGAGGGTGGCGGCCACCAGCCGGCCCAGGTCCGGCTCCGCCCCGGTGAGCGTCTTCTGGTCGGTGCCGACGTAGGCCAGCGGCGGGAAGCCGGCGGGGAGCGCGCCGACGCCGACGACCAGCTCGCCCCGTTCGCGGACGGCCTCGGGCAGCCGGCCGCGCAGCGACTCGACGACGGGGACGGACAGGTCCGTCTGCCGGGCGGCGCCGTTGGACTCCGCTCCGACGGTGACCTTGCCCGAGGCCGTCGATGTCGCGGTGGCCTCGGCGTCACCGCACGCGGTGAGTCCGCCGGCAAGGGTCACGGCGGCCGTCGCGGCGCCGAGGCCGCGCAGGAGTCTGACGCGCAGGGTGGGCTCGTGGTGCATGGCGTTCCTTTGCGTGAGTGGGAGGAGCGGAGGAGGGACGGAGGAGGAACGGAAGGCGGAGCCGGGGCGGGTCACAGGACCTTGCTCAGGAATTCCCGGGTACGCGGATGGGTGGGCCGGTCCAGGACCAGCTCGGGCGGACCCTGTTCGACGACGCGCCCGTCGTGGAGGAAGACCACCTCGTCGGCCACCTCGCGGGCGAAGCCGATCTCGTGCGTCACGATCACCAGCGTGGTGCCCCCGGTGGCCAGCTCCTTGATCACGGACAGCACCTCGCCCACGAGCTCCGGATCGAGCGCGGAGGTGGGCTCGTCGAAGAGGATGACCCCCGGGCGCAGCGCGAGGGCACGGGCGATGGCCACCCGCTGTTGCTGCCCGCCGGACAGCTGCCGCGGATAGGCGCCGGTCCGGTCCCCGAGCCCGACGCGCTCCAGCAGTTCCCGTGCCAGGTCCTCGGCCTCGTCGCGGGGGAGCCGCCCGGTGGCGACCGGAGCCGCCGCGACGTTGTCCAGCACGGTGAGGTGCGGGAAGAGGTTGAAGTTCTGGAAGACGAAGCCGATCCGGCTGCGCTGGGCGAGGATCGCACGCTCGCTCAGCTCCTTCAGCCGCCCTCCGTGCCGCCGGACGCCGATCGGCTCGCCGCCCACGCTGACATACCCGGCCTCGGGCTTCTCCAGGTGGTTGATGACCCGCAGCAGGGTGGACTTCCCCGAGCCGGAGCGCCCCAGGACGACGGTGACCGTGCCCGGCGGGACCGTCAGGTTCACCCCGTCCAGGACCGGCCGGCCCGTGAACCACTTGTGCACGTCGTGGACCTCTATCGCGGCGGGCCGCGCCGTGATCGTGTCGGTCGTGGTGGTGGTGTTCGTGGTCATCGAGCCGTCTCCTTCCGGAAGCGGACCCGCAGCTCGCGCAGGGCCGCCCGGATCCGTTGCGCCGGGGTGGGCGGCAGCGTGCGCAGCGCACCGCGCGCGTAGTGCCGCTCGACGTAGAACTGGACGACGGAGATCAGGCTGGTGAGGATCACGTACCAGGCGGTCGCCACCAGCAGCAGCGGCACCACGTCGCCCGAGTAGGTGCCGGCCAGGCTCTGCACCGAGCCGAACAGGTCGAGCAGGGACACGTAGAAGACCAGCGAGGTGGCCTTGACCAGCCCGATCAGCAGGTTCACGTACGAGGGGACGATCGCCCGCAGCGCCTGCGGCAGGACGATCCGGGTGAACCGGTAGCGCCCGGGCAGTCCCAGCGCGGCCGCCGCCTCGTGCTGGCCCTGGTCCACGGAGAGCAGGCCCGCCCGTACCACCTCGGCCGCGTACGCGGCTTCGGCCAGGCTCAGGCCCACGACCGCGATGACCATGTCCGGGGCCGGCCGGGATTCGTCGAAGGTGAGGAAGGCCGGTCCGAACGGCACCCCGATGCTGAGGGTGGGGTAGAGCGCCCCGAGGTTGTAGAGGAAGAGCAGGACGACGATCAGCGGCACGGAACGCAGGAGCCAGACGTACGTCCAGCTCACCGACCGCAGTACCGGGTTGGCGGAGAGCCTGGCGAGGGCGAGCAGAACACCGCCGACCAGGCCCAGCACCGCGCTGTACGCGGCCACTTGGAGGGTGATGAGCAGCCCGTCGAGGATGACGGGCCGCAGGAACCAGTAGGCGAAGCGGTCCCATTGGTAGAAGGGATTGGTGAGCAGCCCGTGCACGGCCTGGGAGGCGAGTACCAGCACGACGCCGGTGGCGAGCCACCGCCCGGGCCGGCGGAGCGGGCGGACCCGCTCGGCCGGCGCGGGCGGGCCGGAAGGGCCGGTGGGCGCGGCGAGGACAAGGGATTCGGTCACGGACACTCCAGCAGCTTCGACAAATCGAAGAATCGAAAGAAGCAGCCGTCATGCCGGAAAGAAGAGGCCGCCGATGTCGTTATCTGCGGCGTAAGCTAGGCAGCCCGGAGAAGGGCTGTCAACGTTTCTGATCGGTATCCGGATAAGCGTCCGGCAATTTAATCAGCCGTACATGAAACGCCTTCCGGTGAAATAATTCGAGGTACGTGGGGTACGTGGGGCGTCGGGTGCGTGAGGGTCGTACGGTACTGCCGGGGTACGCGGGTGTGCCTCACAGCCAGGGGAACTGCTCGGCGGCGTACCGGTAGGCGCGGAAGACCGAGTTCTGGGCACCGGCCGAGGACTCCAGGCCCACGCCCTCCCCGAAGGACCGGAACTGCGGGACCACGAACTCCCACACCACGTCCCCGCCGGGAGTCACCTCGAAGAGCCGCCCGAAGGAGCCTTCGGCGATGAAGGTGTTGCCGTTCGGCAGGCGCTGGGCGCTGGACATGTACGGGCTGAAGAAGTTCTGCGGCGGGTTGTCCTCGTACGCCCACACCTCCTTGCCGGTGGACGGGTCGAGCTCCAGCACCCGCGAGTACGGCACCGAAGTCGTGTCGCGGTAGGTGCCGTTGTCGAAGACCAGCAGGGTGCCGCCGGGCAGTTCGTGCGGATGGTGTTGCTGGGCGAGCACGTCCGGGCCGATGCGCCACCGCACCGACCCGTCGGCGCGGTCGACCGACACGGTGGTGGACGCGCTGCGGAAGCCCACCACGATCGAGCCGTCCGCGCTCTCGTTGACGGTGTTGGCCATCGGCCAGTGGTTGCGGGCGAAGTGCCGGTTCAGCGGTACCTCCTCCGGGTCCAGGTGCTCGATGGCGGCCCAGCGCCACACGATCTCCCCGTCCCAGGTCAGCTCGTACACCACGTCCCCGTAGATCACCCCGCCGGGCGCCTCGGAGCCGGGGATGCCGCCCCGGATCCGGGCCGCGTCGGCCGGGTCCAGCGGCTCCACGGCTCCGATGAGCAGGTTGCCGTTGCGCAGGATCGAGGCGTCGTGGTGGTGGAAGGGATGCCGCACCTCGCGGAGCACCGTGGAGTCCGGCGCCAGCTCCTGGAAGATGCCGCCGTGGTACACGTCCCAGATGGGGAAGAGGGTCGGGCCGTTCGTGTCCTTGGCCGCGTAGAAGAGGTTGCCGTTCGGCAGGATCTGCGCCTGACGACCGGGCGGGTGCGGGGAGTTCCAGGTGTGGACCGGTCGGCCCTCGATGTCGACGAGGTGGATCTCACCGGCACTGGTGATCGGCGTGTAGAGGGTGAGGCCGCCGTAGCTGCGCTCGGGGTCGTGGGCGATCAGGCCGACGCCGCGGCGGCGCAGGGTGTTCTGGTCGACGGTCATGGGATCTCTCCTGGGTGCGTGTGCGTGTGCGTGTGCGTGCGGGTGCGGGTGCGGGTGCGGGTGCGGGTGCGTGCGTGCGGGGTTCAGCGGACGGTGACGGCGGCCGGGTCGACGGCCGTCAGGGGGCCGGAGTCGAGGTGGCGCATCAGTGCGGCGCGGTCGGCGGCGCCGGGCAGTTTCTGGGCGGCCTTGGCCCAGGCGGCCTCCTCCTCCAGCTGGACCAGCAGCTCGGGGGAGAGGGTCGCGCCGTACGTGTAGCGGGGCTGGTAGGTCTCGACGTAGGCGGCCTGCAGGACGCCCTGGGACTGGGCGAGTACGGCCTTGCGCGCCCCGGCCGGGTCGGCTTCGAGCTCCCGCTGGGCACGCAGCAGCGTACGCAGGACCGCGGCCGTGCTCTCCTCGTTCGCGGACGAGCCGGCGACGAGGAGGGTCCTGGCCGTGTATCCGGTGAAGGGGAGCTCGGCGTAGGCGCCGCCCAGGGCGGTGCGCGCGGCGTCGTAGAAGCTGGGGAAGGTGACCCCGGCGTCGATGTCGCCGCGGGCCAGGGCCGAAGTGACCTGGTTCGGGGCCAGGTTGACCACGGTCACGTCCGAGGCGGTCAGCTGCGCCGAGGCGAGCATCCGCGACAGCGCGTACTCGACGTTCGTGCCCTGCGGGACCCCGACCTTGCGGCCCTTCAGCGCGGCGAAGCCGGTGATCTGCCGGTCGGTCCGGGTGAGCAGCCGCCAGTCGGAGAACCGGGACAGGTCGGCCACGACCCGCAGCTCGCGCCCGCCCAGGGCGGCCGTCACGGCGGGCAGATCGCCGACGACGCCGAGCTGGGCCTGGCCGCCGAGCACGGCGTTCAGCGCGTCCCGGCCGGTGGGCTGGGTGGTGACGGTGGCCGCGATGCCCTCGGCCGACCAGAGGTCGCCCTCCTCGGCCAGGTAGACGGGGGCGCCGCCGAGGTGGTCGCTCGCGGCGAGGGTGACGGCCGGGCGGGCGCCGTCCGGGGTGCCCGACGTGGAGCCGGTGCAGGCGGTGGCGAGCGGGGAGAGCAGGACGGCGAGCAGTACGGCGGCCACCGCGCGGGGTCTGGGCATGGTGAACAGTCCTTCCGGGGACAGGCGGGGGAGCAGGGGGGCAGGGGGGCAGGGGGACAGGGATCACTCGGAGCCGAGGTGGCGGGCGATCAGGGAGCGCAGGTCGGGATCGGGCGGGCCGGAGGGCACGGCATGGTCGGCGAGCACCCGCCCGGGACTCCCGCCGAGGACGATCACGCGCCCGGCGAGTGCCAGCGCCTCGTCGATGTCGTGCGTGACGAACAGGACGGTGGTGCCGCGGCGCTGCCACAACTCCCGCAGCAGGGTCTGCATCCGGGTCCGGGTCAGCGCGTCCAGCGCTCCGAACGGCTCGTCCATCAACAGCACTTCGGGCTCGGCGGCCAGCGCTCGGGCCAGTGCCACCCGCTGCTGCATCCCGCCCGACAGCTGGGCCGGGTACTTCTCCGCGCCGTCCGCGAGCCCCACCTCGGCCAGCGCCGCGAGCGCGCGCCGGCGGCGCTCCGCGCGCGGCAGGCCGAGCCGCTTGAGGGCGAACTCGACGTTTCCGCGGGCCGTGCGCCACGGGAACAGCGCGTAGTGCTGGAAGACCACGCCCCGCTCCGGGCCGGGTCCGCGGACCGGATCCGACCCCGCCGTCACCTGCCCGGCGGTGGGCCGTACGAAGCCGGCCACCGTGTTGAGGACCGTGGACTTGCCGCATCCGCTGGGCCCGAGCAGCGCCGTGAACGAGCCCGCCGCGAACTCCAGGTCGGTGTGCTCCAGCACGGGCGCGCCGGCCGCGTAGCCCGCCGACAACCCTTCCAGCCGTACTTCCAGGCTCATGACGCGCTCCAGTGCACGAACCGGCGGCCCACGGCGGCCAGTACGAGGTCGACGGCCACCCCGAGCAGCCCGAGCACGAGCAGCCCCGCGAACATCCGGTCCACCCGCAGGAACTGCCCGTCGACCTGGAGTCGGTACGCCAACCCGCTGTCCGCGCCGCCCAGTTCGGCCGCCACCAGCGCGAGCAGGGCCACCGAGGCCCCGTAGCGCAGCGCCGCGAGCAGGGCGGGGGCGGCGGCGGGCAGCAGCACCTCGGTGAACCGCCGGTGCAGCGGAGCCCCCAGCGACCGGGCCGCCCGCAGATGGGAGACCGGGACCCGGGACACCCCGTCGTGGACGTACAACCAGACGGCGAGCAGGACGGCGTAGGCGATGAGCAGACGCTTGGCGCTCTCGCCGATGCCGAACCAGGCGGTCGCGAGCGGCACCAGGGCGATGGCCGGGATCGGCCGCAGGAAGGAGATCACCGGGGTGACGGCGGCGGACACCTTCGGCAGGTAGCCGGTGGTGAAGCCGAGCGCGCTGCCGATGACGGCGCCCAGCGCGAAGCCCTGCCCGGCCCGGGCCAGGCTGGCGCCGAGGTCGGCGGCCAGGGTGCCGCTGCGGGCGCTGTCCGCCAGCGCGGCCATGGTCTCGCCGGGGGTGGGCAGCAGTCCCGGGGCGACCCCGCCGGAGTGGGCGAGGAGGTACCAGAGCGCGAGTACGACGCCGGCCGCGCCCAGGGCCGGGCCGAGCCCGGCGAGGCTCCGGCCGGGGGGTGAGGGGGTGGCGTGCACGGGGCGGCTCCTCGTTCGTTGCGACGCGTTCCGTCGTGTTCCGACGTGTTCCGACGCGTTGATAAGTGAGGTCAATAATTGACCACGCTTATGACGGGAGTGTTGCGGCAGTGCGAAACCTCCCGCGGCCCCCCGGCCCGCCCGACCCCATGAGGTACGTTCACCTGCGTGTCTCGCCCAGAACCCACGCCCGAAGCGATCGAGGTCGGACGGGTGATCCGCGGCTGCCGCAAACAGCGCGGCGTCTCCATGGCCGTGCTCGCCACCCGCTCAGGCCTCTCCCAGCCCTTCCTCAGCCAGCTGGAACGCGGACTCGCCACGCCCAGCCTCAGCTCGATCTACCGGATCGCCGAGGCCCTGGACGTCACCCCGGGCACCTTCCTGCGGCCACCCGACCGACCCGGCGCCGTCAGCCACGAGAGCGATCCGCAGGTGATCCGGGTGGACGAGGCCGCGGGCCAGATCGCCCAAGTGCTCATCCCCGGCGGGCGCAGCGCTCTGATGGAGGCCTACGAGCACCACTTCGAGCCCGGCCGGGGCGAGCGCGGCTGGTTCGAACACCCCGGCGAGGACTTCCTCTACGTCCTGGAGGGCGAGATCGTCCTGGAGGTCGAGGGCGAGGAACCGCTGACCCTGCGCGCCGGCCAGAGCGCCCACCACCGGGGCGAAGTCCCGCACCGCTGCCGCCTGTCGGGCCCGGTCGCGGCGCGCACCCTGCTCGTCATCGCGAACGCCTGACCCCGAGGGACGGACCCCCGTCCTGCCCCTCGGGGTCGGACGCCCGCAGCCTGTCGACCGCCGCGAGGCGCGCCCCGACGTCCAGGTCCCACAGCCGTACCGTGCCGTCCGTGCCGCTGCTGGCCACCGTCCGCCCGTCCGGGGCGAACACCACGCTCCACACCGCGTTCGTGTGGCCGGACAGCGCGGCCACCGGCCGGCGCCCGGCCACGTCCCACAACCGGACCGTGCGGTCGTTGCCGCTGCTCGCGAGCGTGCGGCCGTCGGGGGAGAAGGCGATGCCCCGCGCGGAGCCGGTGTGCCCGGTCAGCGCCGCCTGGAAGCGGTGGCCCCGCGCGTCCCACAGCCGCACGGTGCCGTCGTTGCCGCTGCTCGCCAGCGTCCGCCCGTCCGGGCTGAAGGCCACCCCGCGCACCGCGCCCCGATGCCCGGTGAGGACGGCCAAGGGGCGACGCCCCGCGACATCCCACAGACGGACCGTCAGATCGTCCCCGGCGCTCGCCAGGGTGCGCCCGTCGGGGCTGAACACCACGTCGTTGGCGAAGTCCGTGTGACCGGCCAGGATCGCGAGCGGGCGGCGCCCCGCCACGTCCCACAGCCGTACGGCGCCGTCGGAACCGGCCGAGGCCAGCGTCCGCCCGTCCGGGGAGAAGGCCACCGCGAAGACGGTCCCGCCCTGGCCGGTGAGGACCGCCGGCTCCCCGCCGGCCCCCGTGTCCCAGAGCCGGATCGTCCCGTCGGAACCGGCCGACGCCAGCGTCCGCCCGTCGGGGGAGAAGGCCACCGAGAACACCGTCTCGCCGTGTCCTTCGAACGTGGCCAGCACCCGGCGCTCCGCCACGTCCCACAACCGGACCGCGTGATCGGCCTCCGCGGTCGCCAGCCGCTTCCCGTCCGGGCTGTACGCGGCGTCCCAGATCTCCGTGAACGGCCGTGAGGTCAGCGCCGCGCCCCGCAGGTCCCACAGCACCACCGACGTGTCGAAACCGGCGGTGGCCAACAAGGCGCCCCGGCTGTCCACGGCCACCCCGAGGACGTAGTCGGTGTGTCCGGCGAGCGTCGCCACCGCCCGGCCCCCGGCCACGTCCCACAGCCGGGTCGTACCGTCGCCGCCCGCGCTGACGACCGTGGTCCCGTCCGGCGTGTAGGCGACCCCGTTCACGTCGTCGCTGTGCCCGGTGAGCGTGGCCGTCGTCCGCCGGCCCGCCACGTCCCACAGCCGTACGGTGCGGTCGACGCCCCCGGTGGCGACCGTACGGCCGTCCGGAGCGAAGGCCGCGCCCAGCACCTCGTCGGTGTGCCCGGTCAGGACCGCGAGCGGCTCGGCCGCCACCGGATCCCACAGCCGTACGGTCCGGTCGGCGCCGGCAGACACCAGCGTCCGGCCGTCGGCGGCGTACGCCAACGCGTTGACCCGCCCGGTGTGACCGGTGAGGGAGGCCAACGCGCCATGGTCCCCGGCGGCATCCCACAACCCGATCGTCCCGTCGGCACCGGCGACGGCCAGGCTCCGCCCGTCCGGCGCGAAGGCCACGGCGCGGGCGCCCGCCGTACTCGCCGGAAGCGGGGTGCCGCCGCCCCCACCGGCGGAGGTGTCCCAGAGCCGCGCCGGCCCGTCCGTCGACGTGGCCGCGAGCGTCGAGCCGTCGGGGCTGAAGGCCACCGCGCGCACCCGCCCGGGCAGGGTGAAGGTCGCGATCGTCCGGCGGTCGGCCACCCGCCGCAGGATCACCGTCCCGTCCGAACCGGCCGTCGCCAGCGTGCCGTTGTCCGGCGCGAAGGCCACCGCGTTGACCGGCCCGTCGTGCCCGCCCAGGCGGGCGACGAAGGGCTGGGACTGGGTGCTCAGCAGCGCCCCGCGGGCCTCGATCGTCGCCGAGGTCCGGTACGCCTGACCGGCGAGCCGCATCGAGGCCTCGGGCCGGCCCACGGCCAGCGCCGCGGACTGCAGGGCGAGCGCCCGCGACCGGGCGACGCGCTCCTGGCCGAGCGCGCCCGCGCGCTGTTGGTACGCGAGCCCACCCGCGCCCATGGCGAGGACCAGCAGGACCACGAGCGTGGCCAGCGTCCACTGCCGAAGCCGCACCTGGCGCCCGGCCTGCCGTTCACGGCTGTCCTGCGCGTCCTGGCTCGCCCGCAGGAAGGCGGCCTCCAGCGGGCCGAGCCGGTCCCTGCCGTCGTGCTCGTCGGCCCAGGCCCGGGCGTTCTCCAGCCGGGTCCCGCGGTGCAGCGCCGACGGATCGCGGCCCTCGCGCTCCCATTCGGCGGCGGCGTGGGCCAGTTGCTGATGGACCAGCAGCCCGGCCCGGTCGGCGCGGATCCAGCCGCGCAGCCGCGGCCAGGCGTGCAGCAGGGCCTCGTGGGTGATCTCGACGGTGTCGCTGTCCATGGTGATCAGACGGGCCCGGACGAAGGTGTCGAGCGCGGCCGCGGCGGGGCCGGCGTCGGCGAGCTGTTCCATCAGGGCGGTCCGGCTCATCCGGCGGCGCGTGGCCCCCGTACCGTCCGCGACGTGCACCAGCCGCACCAGGACGCGGCGGAGCGTGTTCTGCTCGGCCGGGTACAGGCGGGTGAACACCTCCTCGGCGGTGCGGGCGATCGCCCCCTGGATGCCGCCGGTGCGCTCGTACCCGCCGACGGTCAAGGTGGCGCCCTCGCGCTGGCCCCAGGTGGCCAGCAGGGAGTGGGAGACCAGGGGGAGCACCCCGGAGGGCATCCGGTCGGGCGGATCCTCGCGCAGGCCGACGTCGCGCATCAGCAGCGGGAACAGGCCCGGTTCGAGGGTGAGACCGGCGAGGTCGGCGGGGCGGGTGATCGATTCCCGCAGCTCCGCGAGGGACATCGGGGGCAGGACGAACAGCCCTCGGGTGAACACCGGGGCCAGCTCCGGCAGGTCCAGGCAGTTCCCGGAGAAGTCGGCCCGTACGCCGAGCACCACGACGGCGGGGTCGAGGCCCTCCGGTTCCGGGCCCTCCGGTTCCCGGCCGGCCGTTCCGGGACCGGCCGTTCCGGGACCGGCCGGTTCGGGACCGGCCGGTTCGGGACCGGCCGGTTCGGGTGGGGCGGCCGCCAGCGCGCACAGCACCCGGACGAACGCGCGCCGCTCGTCCTCGTCGGCACACAGCGTGAACAACTCCTCGAACTGGTCGACGAGCAGCACCGGACGCGGGGGCGGCGGCGTCCGGTCGAGGCCGTCCGCCGGGGGGCCGGCCGAGCGCCGTCGGACGGCTTCGAGCAGCGCGTGCGGCCGGTCGCGCACCTCGTCCGCGGTGACGCCGAGATCGCCGCCCAGGACCTTCGCGGCGCAGGCCAGCAGTTCCTCCAGCGGGTGCGCGGTGGGCGTGAACCGCAGCACCGGCCAGGTGTCGGAGCCCGGCATCGGGAAGTCGCCCCCGCGCAGCGCCGGCACCAGACCGGCGTTCAGCAGGGAGGACTTGCCGGCACCCGACGGGGCGAGCAGCATCAGCGGCCCGTCGCCGATCCGTTCGAAGACCCGCTCGATCAGCTCGGCCGTCGCCCGGTTCCGCCCGAAGAACCAGCGGGCCTCCCGTGTGGTGAAGGCCGGCAGGCCCCGGTAGGGACACTCGGCGTCCACCTGCGGACCGGCGTGCGCACCGGCATCGCCCAGGCCGTCGGTGCCGGTGCCGTCGGAGCCGCGCGGCCCCGTCTCCCGGACCATCCGCACCAGTTCACCCCCAGCCCGCAGTACGTCGTCGCAGCGTCGTGCGACGTCGACGGTGACGCGCTTCGAGCCGGTCTCGATCTTGCTCAGATAGCCCTTGCTGTAATGCGTCTGCCGGGCGAGGTCCGCGAGGGACAGACCACGTTGCACCCGCAGACGTCTCAGCTGTGCGGGGAAGTGCATCGCGGCGCCGTCGGACTCGGGCTGGCGATCGGTCTTCCGCCGGTGGTCCGGATCCCCCAAGACATCCCCCATGGCAGTGCGCGCCCAGGCAGCGGTACGGGAGTGCCCAGGCTACAGCGGGGGTGGGGCGGGCGACCGCCTCTTCGGACCGGTACGACCGGCACACGAGCGTGCGGAGCCACCTGACGGGCGGCTCCGCACGCCGCCCTGACGGGGGCACGGCTACCGGTTGAGCCGGATCGAGTTGATGGGCGTGAGGTCGGCGTAGACACCGGTCTTGGCGGCGATGGGGCTGCCGCAGCCCGAGCCTCCGGAACCCGTGCACAGATTTGCGGTCGCACCGCCGTACTGGTTGTTGAGCACCCAGTGGTTCCCGAACTGGTTGCTCAGATTGTGCGCCCCGTAGGAGTAGAAGACGTGCGTCGGCTTGACGGCGGGGTTCTGGTTCTGAGGGTAGATGCAGACCGCACCGTCCGGACAGCCGGCCCACGCGTCGGCCGGCTTGGCCTCGACCGAACCGCTGAGGGCGATCACGGCGACGACGGCGGTGGCGAGCGCGGCGGCGCCGCGGAACATCTTGCGCATGGTTTCCCCTTGTGGTGCTTGCCTCGTGCTGACGGCTTCAGCCTGCCCCCGGCCCGCACAGGGGTCGACGGGTTGCCCGTTGCCCATCGCGGTCGAACCGGGGAAACCCGCTGCCACCAGCACGGACGCGGAGCAGGGGGCAACGGCCGGTCGGGTCGGCGTAAGACTTTCGTCATCGGCGCGGGCATGGCGCACGGCGGCCCGGCCGCGTTGAATCCGTAGGGACGGGGTCAAGACGAGGAATGAGGGAACGGCAGTGACACGGACAAGGCGGCGCGGGCGGCTGTTGGGCGGAGCGTCGATCGCGGCGGCGGCGGTGGTGTCGGCGGTGGCCCTGTACTGGCTGCAGCCGTGGAAGTTGTGGCAGGACGAGACCGTTCGCGAAGCGCTCCCGGCCGCCGCCGCACCGTCGGGCCCGGGCGCGTCCGCGGCCGTACCGGGTGCCCCGGCCGCCCCGGTGACCGTCGCCCGCGGGACGCTCATCAGCCACGAGCACAGCACCACCGGCACGGTGGAGCTCATCCGACTCCCCGACGGGTCCCACACCCTGCGACTGGCGAACCTCGAGACCAGCAACGGACCGGACCTGCGGGTGTGGCTGACCGACGCCCCGGTGAAGGAGGGCGTGGCGGGCTGGCGCGTCTTCGACGACGGCAGGCACACGAGCCTCGGCAAGCTCAAGGGCAACAAGGGCGACCAGAACTACCCGGTCCCCGCAGACGTGAACATCGCCGACTTCAGCAGCGTGACCATCTGGTGCGACCGCTTCGACGTCTCCTTCGGAGCGGCGGGTCTCGCCGCCGTGTGACGCGCCGCCGGAGGCCGTCCGGGCCGGGCGACACGCCGTAGGGCCGGAGCTGACCGGGCGTCACCCCGTTCGGCCGTCGCTCGGAGTACGACTATCCACTCCTCCGGACGTCAAAATGCGGCCGTTTGCCCACGGGGTGTATCCATCCGGTCGCGCAGTGTGGCGAGCGGTCGTCATCGCCCATAACTTCGGCATCGTGACGAACCGACAAATCAAGTCCCTCACGTGCATCGCAGTCGTCATGGCCGCGGGTCTCGGCGTGCTCGCGCCGTCCTCGGCCGCGGCCGGACGCAGAGTGCACCCGGGCGACTCGATCCAGGACGCGGTGAACTACGCCAGGCCGGGCGACACCATCACCGTGATGCCCGGCACCTACTACGAGAACGTGCTGATCACCAAGAGGCTGACCCTGCGCGGGTACGGCGCCCGGACGGTGATCAGGCCGCCGGTCACGGCCGTCACGCCGGTCGCCCCCGTGACGCCGCAGGCTCCCGGCGCGTCGGGGGCCCCGGTGGCATCCGGGGCGGCCCAGGCGCCGGCCGCGAAGCCGCCCGCGAAGCCCGCCACGTCCGACACGCCCGCGACGTCCGGCCGGGCGCTCGCCTGCTCGCAGGCCGACACCGGCATCTGCGTCATGGGTACGGCGGAGCAGCCCGTCGTCGACGTGGACATCCACTCGCTGACCGTCTCGGGCTTCAAGCGCAACGGCATCTGGGCCTCCTACACCGACCGGCTGAGCGTCCAGCGGGTGATCTCCGAGAAGAACGGCACCTGGGGCATCGCCCAGGAGCGGTCCACGCGCGGGCTCTTCCGCGACAACATCGCCCGTGACAACGCCGAGTCGGGCCTCTTCATCGCCAACACCGTCGACCGGGAGGGCGGCGCCACCGACACCCTGGGCGCCGTGGTCCGCCGGAACACGCTGACCGGCAACCGGATCGGCGTCACCGTCCGGCGCGTGCGCAACCTCTCCGTCTACGGCAACGAGCTCACCGGCAACTGCGGCGGCATCTTCGTCGTCGGCGACGAGGGCGAGCCCGGAGCCGGGGACATGACCATCCGCAACAACCGGATCCACGAGAACAACAAGTTCTGCAAGGGCAACACCCGCCTCCCCGACATCCAGGGCGTCGGCATCGTCCTCACCGGGGCGGAGGAGACGATCGTCCGTTCGAACGACATCCGCGGCAACGTCGGAGCCTCCCCGCTGTCGGGCGGAATCCTGCTGTTCAAGAGCTTCGTGGGCGCGACGAACACCGACAACGTCATCCGGGACAACGTGGTGCGGGACAACAAGCCGGCGGACCTGGCCAACCAGGGGACCGGAACGGGCAACCAGTTCGTCAACAACCGGTGCGCATCCTCCGTGCCGGCCGGGATGTGCTGACGCGTGATCCCCCTGATCAGCAGAATCGAGGCCTCATGACCACGGTAAGTCCCACCCCCACCCCGATCCCGTCCCCCCAGCACACCCCCCAGCCGGCCATGCGCATGCGTGAGCTCGTCTTCGGGGCCGCCTGCGCCGCCGCCGTACGGGCCGCCGCCCGCCTGGGTGTGGCCGACGCCCTCGGGGAGTCGCCCGCCACCGCGGCCGAGCTCGCGACCGCGGTGAACGCCGAGCCGCTGCCGCTGCAGCGGCTGCTCCGCGCCCTGTCCTGCTACGGGATCTTCGCGGAGACCGAGGACGGGCAGTTCGTCCACACCGAGATGTCGCACCTGCTGCGCGAGGACGACCCGCACAGCCTGCGCTACATCGCCCTGTGGTGCACCGAGCCCTGGACCTGGCAGGCCTGGCCGCGGCTCGACGACGCCGTCCGCTCCGGCGCCAGCGTCTTCCAGGAGCTGTACGGCAAGGGGTTCTTCGACTACCTGCACCAGGACGCGCACGATTCGGCCCACGTGTTCAACCGGGCCATGACCACCTCCAGCATGCAGTCGGCGCTGGACGTCGCGGAGCTCCTCGACCTCACCGGGATCTCGGTCGTCGCGGACATCGGCGGCGGCCAGGGCCACGTACTGGCGAGCCTGCTGGAGAAGCACCCGACGGTACGGGGCGTCCTGCTCGACCTGCCGGGCGTGGCGGCGAAGGCGGACCCGCGCCTGCGGGAGGACGGGCCGCTCGCCGCACGGGCCGACATCGTCCCCGGGGACTGCCGCGAGGCCATCCCGGTCGACGCCGACATGTACATCATCAAGAACATCCTGGAGTGGGACGACGACAGCACCCGCAGGACCCTGCGCAACGTCGTCGAGGCGGCCCGCCCCGGATCCAGGGTCGTCATCATCGAGAACCTGGTCGACGACACCCCGTCGATGAAGTTCACCACGGCCATGGACCTGCTGCTGCTGCTCAACGTCGGCGGCGCGAAGCACACCAAGGCCAGCCTCTGCGCCCGCATGGAGGACGCCGGACTGGTGATCGGCGAGATCCGGCCGGTCAACGCGTACCTGCACGCGTTCGAGTGCACCGTGCCCGGGTGATGCCCGCCGGCATACGCCCGAACGCCTCGAGACCGGCACGAAGCCGGTCTCGAGGGCGTGGGCGGTGTCCCGGGCGTCGCTGTCAGGCCGCCAGGGCGTTGTTGACGAGGTCGAGGAACTCGCGCGGGGACTTGCACCGGTCCGCGTCGGCCGGCAGCGGCCGGCTGTGCCGGTTCTCCAGCTCACCGACGATGCCGAGGAGGCCCAGGGAGTCCAGGCCCCACTCGTCGAAGCCCGAGTCGGGGCGGCTCGCCATGGCCGCGGGGTCGACGGTGACGCCGGCCCCCTTCTTCATGAGGGCGGCCAGTTCTTCCATGGTCAGTCGAGCGGTCATGACGGACAACTCCTCAGGCTTGGACCGGCGAACGCCGGTCGGTGATCAGGCGCATTTCAGAGCGCGCGAGGAAGCGGGAGATCTCCTGGTCGGTGGTGGGGACGCCGTCCTTGGCGCTGTCGAGCAGCCGGGCGAGCACGCCCGCCTTGTGGACGCCCTCGACGCCGAGGGCCAGTGCGGGGCGCGCCTCGAGCGGGCCGCGCAGGTCGAGGAGGCGCACGACGATGTCGTCGCGCTGGAAGACGGTGCTGCCCTCGATGGGGCTCGTCGGGTCGTCCACGGCCGCTTCGTCCTGCCCGGCGAGCAGCCGGGCCAGCGCCATGCCGCACCCGTCCTTCGCGGGGTAGAAGAGGGCGTGCCGCTCGACGTCCGCCCCCTCGCGGCCGCCGGCCGCCACATGGTGCACCGCGGGGAGCGCCGCACGGGTGAAGAACATCCGCGCCGATCCGGGATCGCTGAGATCCCGGTCCTGTTCCAGGTACGGGTTGATGGCCTCCTCCAACGCCTGCACCTCGGGCTGCTGGGCCACGTGCCGCAGGGCCGCCAGCAGGTCGCCCTCGACCTCGACCGCCCGCACGACACGGTTGCCGTGCATGAACAGCGAGGTGCGGCGCAGTCGGGTGCTCTCGTCGACCTGGGCCTGCGGGGACGTGTACCCGGCCAGGAGCTTCGCCACCACCGGCTCGCTGCCGGGCTTCACGGTGAAGGTGAGCGCGTGCCGGACCACGCCGTCACCGCGCCGGGGAGCGACCTGGAGGCTGCCCAGGACCCGGTCGACGGCGTCCGGTGAAGAGGTGGCGGCGGAGGGCGGGCCGGTGGGGGCGAGGGAGCCGGGGCCCGGCCCCTTGCCGGTCACGTGCAGCACGCTGAAACGCAGCGAGCGGGTGTCCCGTACACAGCCGTGGAGCGGCTGCACCGACGCGACGTGTTCCTCGCTGTTGACCCAGGCCAAGAACCGCGGTGCGCTCTCCCATTCACTGGTGATGAGCCACTGCGACGGATTCTCGATCGACTGGCACAACTCGTCGCTGATGTGCCCGGGGACGGAGGACACCTGTTCGCGGAGATGTTCGTACACCTCCAGGAACTGATTCTGCGCACCGTCGTACAGATCCAGCAGCAGCACGACCCGAAGCCTCGAGCCGTCGAAGGCGGACTGGGATATCCGTTCCGACAAGGTTGTCATCTTCACACTCCTTCGAGACCACACGGTCGCCACGGGGCGGCGCCACCCGAACCGATCGTCGTTCCGTAATCCGTGCGGCGCGAGAGGAGAGAACCAACCGGGTGAACGAGCGAGGGAACCGGCCTCGTACAGGGCATGGAAGAGCCATGAAGGAAAACGTCGACCACCACGTCCCGGTCCTCATCGTGGGCGGCTCGCTGGTGGGTCTGTGCACCTCGCTCTTCCTCGGCCGGCATGGCATCAGACACATGGTGGTCGAGAAGCACGCGGGTACCTCGATGCACCCACGCGGACGCGGTATCAACGTACGGACGATGGAACTGTTCCGGGTCGCCCGTGTCGAGGACCGGATCCGTGAGGCCGCCTCGGTCCTGGCGGACAACCACGGCATCATGCAGGGTGGCTCGCTGACCGGTGACGACCAGGAGTGGCTCTTCGAGGAAATCGACCCGGGGGGAGCGCTCGCGCGCTTCAGTCCGGCGGCATGGTGTCTGTGCAGCCAGAACGACATCGAGCCGGTCCTGATGTCCGTGACCCCCACACTCGGGGCCGACCTGCGGTTCTCCACCGAACTCCTCTCCTTCGACCAGGACCCGGGCGGGGTCACCGCGATCGTGAAGAACCGGGAGACCGGGGAGCACAGCACAGTGCGCGCGGACTACCTCGTCGCCGCCGACGGACCGCGCAGCCCCGTACGGGAGGCGCTCCGGATCGGCCAGAGCGGCTCCGGGGACCTGTTCCACAACGTGAGCATCACCTTCCGGTCGCAGATGCTCGCCCACGTGGTCGGCGACCGGCGTTTCATCGTGTGCTACCTGACGAAGTCCGACGCCGACGGAGCCCTGCTGCCCGTCGACAACGGCGAGCGGTGGGTCTTCCACGCGCCCTGGCACCCGGACCGCGGCGAGACGCTGGAGGACTTCACCGACGAGCGCTGCAAGGAGCACATCCGCCGGGCCGTCGGCGCACCCGACCTGGACGTCGAGGTCACCGGGAAGGCGCCGTGGCACGCCGCCGAGCGGGTCGCCGAGCGGTATGCGGTCGGTCGGGTGTTCCTGGCCGGCGACTCCGCCCACGAGATGTCGCCCACCGGCGCGTTCGGCTCGAACACCGGCATCCAGGACGCCCACAACATCGCCTGGAAGCTCGCCAAGGTGCTGGACGGTTCGGCCGGGCCGGGGCTGCTGCAGACCTACGAGGCCGAGCGGTTGCCGGTGGCCCGGGCGACGAGTGAGCGCGCCTCGGCGCGTTCGGCGGAGCACAGCCACCCGGGGTACGAGCCCGACCCCGAGCACACGTCCCCCGCCGGGTCCGCGCCCGCGGCCCTTCCGGACGCCGCGCCGGGCGCCGGCGGCCGGCAGGGCGGGGTCCTGTCCGTGGCCATGGGCTACCACTACAACCAGGGCGCGGTGCTCGGAGCCGATCCGCACCGGCCGGTCGTGCCCGAACGGATGCGGCTCTGCGGCGATCCGGGCAGCCGCGCACCGCACATGTGGCTCTGCGCTCCGGGCGATCCGGAACCCAAGTCCACCGTGGACCTCTACGAGCGTTCCTTCGTCCTGCTGTGCTCGGAGGACACGCCGTGGCGGGCGGCGGGGCGATCCGTCTCCGAACAGCTCGGCCTGCCCCTGGACGTGTACGCGATCGGCACCGGGCCGGAGGCCGACCTGATCCCGGCGAACGGCGGCGACTGGACCGAGGTGCACGGTACGACCCCGGAGGGTGCGATCCTCGTCCGCCCGGACGGTTTCGTGGCCTGGCGCTCGGCGCAGGCGGTGGCCGATCCGGCGGCCGTCCTCCACGAGGTCCTGACCACGCTGCTGGACCGATCCTGATCCGACCGCTCCCGTTCCGCTCCGGTTCGCGCGGACACCGAGGGCGCCGTCCGTGGAGTGATCCACGGACGGCGCCTTTCACGTGACGACGGCGGCGGACCGGGTCATCGTGTCGGTGTCGTCCTCGAGCCGAGGCCCCCGGGTGTCCGCGGAACCCAGTCGGGCGTCGCCGAGGCCTCCTTCGGATCCGGCTCGCGCATGGTCACGCGCCAGCCGTCCTCTCCGGCCCTTCCGGCGAGGCGGACCATGAACGACTTGGTCTGGCCCGTGTCGTGGAAGTACACGACGACGAGCTGCCGCACGGACCCCTCGTCGTAGAACTCCGCGGTCACCTTCCCCTTGGCCCCCTCGTGGAAGGACCGGATCCAGTTCCGGGCGGTCCGTTCGACGTCCCCCCTCGCGTCGTCGGGCTCGGCGGCGAGCGCCTCCACCTCCTCGGCCTTGCCGTCGGCGAGCCGCCAGACCAGCTGCTGGGTGATCCGCAGGGAATCGGAGGTGGGATACCCGACCACGCCCAGCGGTTCGTGGCCCGCGTAGTCGGTCGCGTACCGCAGTGCCTCTTCGTCGGAGCCGCACGCGGTGAGGGCGCCGCAGGCCAGCACGGACACCAGCGCGGCGCGTACGACGAGGGCCGTCCTCGGGCGGGCGCTCATCGGGGGACCCTCGAATCGAGCTCGCCGGGTGTCTTCGGGATCCACGGCTCCACGGCGGTGGCTTCGGCGGGGTCCGCCTCGGCCATGCGCACCAGCCAGGCCTCCTTGTGGTCCACCAGCACGGCCCGGACGTAGAGCTCCTTGATCTGGCCGGTGTTGTGCAGGTAGAGCACGACCGTCTGCCGGTACGAGCCCTCGTCGTAGAACTCCGCGGTGACCGACCCGCCGGCGCCCTTGCGGAACGCGTTGACCCAGTTCTCGGCGGTCTTCTCGGGGATGTCCTCGCCCTGCTTGTCGGACACGAGCGAGGCCAGTCCGTCGACGTCGCCGTCGGCGATCCGCCACACCACTTCCTGGGTGATCCCCAGCGATCCCGTGGAGGGATATCCGACGACGGCGAGCGGCTGATGCCGGCTGTAGTCCCCGGCGTAGTCGTTGCCCTCGGCGTCGATCTCCGCCGAGCAGGCGGTCAGCACGCCGAGTGCCAGGGCGCAGGCGAGTGCGGCGCGCGGGACCGGTCCAGCCATACTTCCTCGGTCTTCCGGTGGTCATCGAGCGATCTCGATGGAGTGAGCTGCAAGGTACTGCGCTGACCGGGCAGTTCGATCCGGTAAACGGACAAGAGGGACACAACTCGCGCCTCAGTGATGCAATTCACTCAATGGCCGGATTTCGACCCCGAACGTCTCACCTCGCCATCCGGATGCCGGACAACTCCGCGCGCCATCGGGGAACGCCGTCTACTCTGGCCGGGCAGCTGGTTCGCCCCGTCCGCCAGGCGGGATGCGTCGTAAGAGGGAACCCGGTGGGAATCCGGGACTGCCCCGCAGCGGTGAGTGGGAACGACCGCCGTCATACGCACTGGACCCGGCCGGGTCTGGGAAGCGACGGCCAGTAGGAGTCTCGTACGGCATCCGTACGACGGGACGCGCCCGCGAGTCCGAAGACCTGCCCGTTGCCCGTACGCGACCGATCGCGCACGGAAATCCCGGTGACCTCGTGGGCGGGTCGGCGACACATCAGGCGGACGACCGCGGGCGCGTGCAGCTGCACGTACCCGTACCCGGTCGGGATCCGCCCGGTTCGTCATCCCTTCGCGCCCTCGGCCCCTCATCGGGTCCACAGGAGAACGCTCGCGAAGGAGAGTTCCGTGACCAGCACGACCCCCGCCGCCGGACGGCCCACCGTGGCCACCGTGTACGGCTACCCCCGCCAGGGCCAGAACCGCGAACTGAAGAAGTCCGTCGAGGGCTACTGGAAGGGCCGCACCGCCGCCGACGCCCTCCGGGACACCGCCCGCGAGCTGCGCCGGACCAACTGGCGGCAACTGGCCGACGCCGGCATCACCGAGGTGCCGACCGGCGACTTCTCGTACTACGACCACGTACTGGACACCAGCGTGATGGTCGGCGCCGTCCCCGAGCGGCACCGCGCCGCCGTCGAGGCCGACCCGCTCGACGGGTACTTCGCGATGGCGCGCGGAACCCAGGACGTGGCGCCGCTGGAGATGACCAAGTGGTTCGACACCAACTACCACTACCTGGTGCCGGAACTCGGCCCGGACACGGTCTTCACCGCCGACTCCACCAAGCAGGTCGCCGAGCTGACGGAAGCGCTCCGGCTGGGCCACACCGCCCGCCCGGTCCTGGTCGGACCCGTCACCTACCTGCTGCTGGCCAAGCCCGCACCGGGCGTGGCCGCGGACTTCGATCCGCTGGCCCTGCTCGACCGGTTGCTGCCCGTCTACGCCCAGGTCCTGGCCGACCTGCGCGCCGCCGGAGCCGAGTGGGCGCAGTTGGACGAGCCCGCCCTGGTGCAGGATCGCACCCCGGCCGAACTCAACGCCACCGCCCGCGCGTACCGGGCGCTCGGCGGATCGACCGACCGGCCCAAGCTGCTCGTCGCCTCCTACTTCGACCGGCTCGGTGAGGCGCTGCCCGTTCTGGCCAAGGCCCCCGTCGAGGGGCTCGCCCTGGACTTCACCGAGGCCGCGGCCGGAAACCTCGACGACCTCGCCGCCGTCGGGGGCCTGCCCGGCAAGCGCCTCGTCGCCGGCGTCGTGGGCGGCCGCAACATCTGGATCAACGACTACGAGAAGTCCCTCAGCACCCTCGGCACCCTCCTGGGGCTCGCCGATCGGGTGGACGTGGCCGCCTCCTGCTCCCTGCTCCACGTGCCGCTGGACGCCACCGCCGAACGCGACATCGACCCGCAGGTCCGGCGCTGGCTCGCCTTCGCCCGCCAGAAGACCGCGGAGGTCGCCACCCTCGCCCGGGGCCTGGCCCGCGGCACCGACGCCATCGCCGCCGAACTCGCCGCCAACCGGGCGGACCTGGCCTCCCGCGCCGGATCCGCCCTCACCCACGATCCCGCGGTCCGGGCCCGCACCGCCGCCGTCACCGACGTGGACGGGCGGCGCGCCCAGCCGTACGCGCGGCGGGCCGCCGCTCAGCGGGCACACCTGGGCCTCCCGCTGCTCCCGACGACCACGATCGGATCGTTCCCGCAGACCATCGAACTGCGCACGGCCCGCGCCGACCTGCGCGCCGGGCGCATCGACACCGCCGGCTACGAGGACCGCATCGAGGCCGAGACCCGGGAGGTCCTGGCCTTCCAGGAGAAGGCCGGCATCGACGTCCTGGTGCACGGCGAGCCCGAACGCAACGACATGGTCCAGTACTTCGCCGAGCAGCTCACCGGCTACCTGGCCACCCAGCACGGCTGGGTCCAGTCCTACGGCACCCGCTACGTCCGGCCCCCGGTCCTGGCCGGCGACATCTCCCGCCCCGACCCGATGACCGTGCGCTGGACCACGTACGCCCAGTCGCAGACGTCCAAGCCGGTCAAGGGCATGCTGACCGGGCCCGTCACCATGCTCGCCTGGTCCTTCGTACGCGACGACCAGCCCCTCGGCGACACCGCCCGACAGGTGGCCCTCGCCCTGCGCGACGAGGTGGGCGACCTGGAGGCGGCCGGCACCTCGGTCATCCAGGTCGACGAGCCCGCCCTGCGCGAGACCCTCCCGCTACGGGCCGCCGACCACGCCGCGTACCTCGCCTGGGCCACCGAGTCCTTCCGGCTCACCACCGGTGGGGTCCGGCCGGACACCCAGATCCACACGCACATGTGCTACGCCGAGTTCGGCGACATCGTGGCGGCGATCGAGGACCTCGACGCCGATGTCATCAGCTTGGAGGCCGCCCGTTCCCACATGCAGGTGGCCGGTGAACTCGCGGGCGCCGGCTACCCGCGCGAGGTCGGCCCCGGCGTCTGGGACATCCACTCGCCGCGGATCCCCTCCGTGGCCGAGGTGACGGCGCTGCTGCGCAAGGGGCTGGGGGCCATCCCGGCCGAGCGGTTGTGGGTCAATCCCGACTGCGGCCTGAAGACCCGCGGCTGGCCGGAGACCAAGGCCTCGCTGGAGAACCTGGTCGAGGCCGCCCGGCAGGTCCGCGGCGAAACGGCCTAGCCTTCGGGCTCCTGGTCGTCGCCGACGAGGCTCGCGACGTGGTCGGTGATCATGTCGAGGATGTTCGCCGCGATCCGGTCGTCGCCGAGGACGAGGTGGTTCAGCGTCAGACCGTCCGTCATGGCGGCCAGGTAGTGGGCCAGCACGCGTACGGGCACGCGGAGTTCGAAGGCCATGTGGTGCCGGAGCTGCTCGATGAGTTCGGTGTAGGTGTCGCAGTACCGCTCGTACTGCCGCCGCGCCAGGTGCTCGAAGTCCGGTCGGCGCAAGGCGTACTGGGTCAGTTCGTAGGTGAGCATGTGTTCGCCCGGGTGGGCGGCCACATGCTCCCAGTACGCCTGGAAGCCAGCCCGGACGGTCTCCCGGAGCGTGGCCTTCGGCTGGATCGCCTGCTGCACCAGGGTGACGCTGTGGTCGGTGATCGCCGCGATCACGGATTCGAGCAGGGCCTGCTTGGAGTCGAAGCAGTAGTGGAAGACGCTCAGGGACACGCCCGCCTCGGCGGCGATCGACCTGGTCGTCGTCCCGGCGACGCCGTCGCGGGTCATCGCGCGGATGGCGGCCTCGGTCAGCTGCCGGCGCCGCTCGGCCGAGGGCATCCGTGCCATGGGCGTTCCTTTCGGTTCGTGCCGTGGTGCGTGGTGCGTCGTGCGTGGTGCGAGGGAGGCCGGGGCCGGCCGGATCAGCGGATCCGGCCGGCCCCGGCCCCTGGAGTCCCGCTCGGCGGGATCAGCTGCTGTAGACGCCGACCTCGTGGAGCGAGTACCCCCACTTCGTCGCGCGTTGCAGTCCCTGGACGCGGACGTAGCGGGCCGTCACCCCGGAGAAGCGGGCCGTGTCCAGGCCGCCGTCACTCGCGGTCGTGGACCAGACGGTCTGCCAGTTCGTGTCGTCCGTGGAGACCTCGATGCGGTACGCCTTCCCGTACGCGGCCTCCCAGTCGAGGGTGATGCGCCCCACGCGGTTCGCGGACCCGAGGTCGATGCGCAGCCACTGGTTGTCGTTCCACTCGCTCGCCCAGCGGGAGCCCGAGTCCCCGTCCACGGCCCGGCCCGGGGAGAAGTTCACGAAGGGGTTCCACCACTCCGCGCTCGACGCCGAGGCGGGGGAGCCCGTGGCGAGGTTCACCCCGGACCGGTGCTTCTCGGAGTTCCCCCAGGTGGTCAGGTAGGACTCGGCGCCCTTGAACAGGTCGTCGACCACGCCCTGGCCGCCGACGAGGCGGATGTCCTCGATCCAGTCGGGGACCAGACCGTAGTGCGAGGCGCCGTCGGTGTTGAGGTCCCAGGTGCGCGAACCGGTGGTCTGCTTGTCGATGACCGAGCCGCCGTCGGTGCTGCGGAACGGGTAGCGCACCGGGTTCGGGGTGTCGGCCCCGCGCGGTCCGGGCCAGCCGCCGACTCCGTTCATGTCGGTGCCGTACCCGTAGCCGACGTTGTACTTGTCGCGCAGCGCGTCCGTCCGCTTCGCCTCGGCGCTGAATCCCTCGGCGCCGCTCATGTACGAGGCGATGAAACCGCCGAGCTTGTAGACCCGCTCGGTCCAGTCCATGTCCATCCAGCTGTGCGAGGAGATCACACCCGGGTACGACTCGGACTCCATGATGTCGAAGGACCGGCCCGCGGCCTTCACGCTCATGTGGTCGACCTCGAGCATCATCTTGCGCTTCATCATGCCGCGCACCGCGTACTCGCCGAGTTCCGTGAGTCCGCGCGTATTGCACTGGGCGTCGGCGGCGTAGGACGGGACCGCCACCCCTGCCGGGAGTTTGCTCTGCACCGCGGGCGCGGCCGCCGCCAGTCCGATGGGGTTGTCGTGCTGGGGGCCGGTGCACTGCTCCGTCTTCCAGAAGGTCCCGGTCGACAGGAACTGGCCCACGTTGATGGCCGTACCGAGGGCGCCCTCGTCGAAGCGGACCCCGCACAGGGCGTTGTCGAACTTGTGGCACAAGAACATGCTGCGCACCCCGAGGCGGTACAGCTCGTCCAAGCCGCGGTCGATGTCCGCCTTGCTGCACTGCGCGATGTCCAGGATCTGCTTGCAGCCGAAGGGCTCCGAGGTCTCGACCCCGAGGACCACGGCCAGCTTGCCCTGCTGGACGACGTCGCGGGCCTGCGCGGAGTCGGTGACGATGCGGAACCAGCCCTTGCCCGGGCCGCCGTACATCTTGTCGATGTACGCCTGCATGTCGTAGGTCTTCTGCGCCTCGAGCCGGATGGCGGTCATCTCGTCGCAGCCGCGGTCCTTGAAGAAGTAGACCGAGCAGATGACGCCGTTGGTGACGAGGTCGTTCACGAGCACGCGCTGACCGCCGCGCCAGGCCCGTTCGACCCAGGCGTAGTAGTTCTGCTGGTGGGTCAACGAGTCGTGGGCGGGCCAGTCCTTGAAGGTCGGCCAGCCGTTCGGGTCGTGCTTGCCGTCACCACCCTTGGTGATGAAGTCGAAGATCGCGAGGGTGCCGTCGGGGTAGTGCTCGGGACAGTCCTTGAGCGCGTCGGTCACCCCCGCCTCGGAGAACGGCTTGCCGCAGATGAGCCGGCCGCCGAAGCCCTCGTTGGACATCAGGTGGTCGTGCGCGTCGACGAAGCCCCGCACCCGTCCCTGGGAGTCGGTGCCCTTGAAGGGCTCGCCCGTGACGTTGATGTCGGAGTCGGGTGCGGGCCGGGCGACCGGGTTCCACCAGCCGGGATCGGCGGCGGAGGCGGGTACGGGGCCGAGCACCATGGCCACCACGGCGAGGAGCAATGACAGGACCGCCAGGGGCCTACGCCTGTGGTGCGTGTGTCGAGAAATGGTCATCACTCACGTCTTAAGGTCAGCCGGATGGCGCGGTCGAGGAGCCGGATCCGTTCGGAGGCACGACGAGCCGCGGTCACAGGTGTGACTTGTCATGGACCTCACAAATGGTGGGACGAGAATCGCGACTGCCATCGACGGAGTCAATAGTCCGGGACAGGTGACCTGATGATTCATCAGATCCGCCGATTCTTCACAAGGTCCACGCACCGCTCGCAGGCGGAGCGGATGCGCCGACGGGGCAGCCCGGCTCGGCCGCGTACGGGACGGAGTACGCGAGCCGGCCGGGTCTGCCCCGTCCGGGAAGAGGGCGCCGTGGCGTCAGCGCGCGTTGTGCTCCGGCAGGTCCATCTCGGCCGGGGCGAACCCGAATCCGCGCTGGGCGGCCTTCGGGGCCGGCTTGCCGCAGAACGCCGCTTCGAGGGTCCCGCCGAGGGCGGTGTTCGCCTCCCCCTTGTTCGAGGTGTTCGCCATCGCGGAGAGGGAGCGGCGCCCGTCGCGGGTGGAGAAGGCGTAGGTGTAGAAGCCCTGCACGGTACCCGTGTGTCCGTAGACCGAGGTGCCGCACGAAAGGTCGTAGCGGCGCAGGCCGAGCCCGTAGAACCGGGTGTTCGTGGTGTCGGTCGGCGTCACGGTGAGCATGGCGTCCAGCATGCGGGTGGGCAGCAGCCGTCCGCCGAGGAGCGCGGAGGTGAAGGTGTTCAGGTCGGCGGGGTTGGAGATCACCGCTCCGGCCGACTGGGCCCACGACACCGTCTGCTCGGTGGAGTCGACCAGCGGCGCGCCGGCCTCGTCGGGGTGGAGGTAGCCGCGGGTGTGCAGCCCCTCGATCTGCGTGCCGGGGTGCACGTACGAGGTGTTGCGCAGCTTCAGCGGCTTGATGATGCGCCGCTCGTACTCCTTGGCCACGCCGTTGCCGGTGGCCTTCTCGATGAGCATGCCGACGACCACGAAGTTGGTGTTCGAGTACTTGTACGCGACGCCGGGCTCGGTCGTCCGCGGTTCGCGGAGCGAGAGGTCCACCAGCTCCTGGTAGCTGAACACCTTGTTGCGCACGGCCTCGAAGCCCGGCACCGTGTGCTCGAACATCGCGTCCGTGTAGTCCGCCAGCCCGCTGCGGTGGGTGAGCAGATGACGCACCGTGATCCGGTCGTCGGGCAGCAACCCGGGCAGGTACCGGTTGACGGCGGTGTCCAGATCGATCCGGCCCTCGTCCACCAACTGCAGCAGGACGACGGAGGTGAACGTCTTGCTGACGCTCCCGATCCGGAAGCGGGCCTGCGGGTCCATCGCCGAGCCCGTGGTCCTGTCGCGTACCCCCACCGTCCGGACGCTGACCCCGCCGGGTCCGCTGAAGCGGGCCAACGCGCCCGGCGCACCGGCGGCGGTCGTGTTCCGCAACGCCTGGGTCAGCGCTTCGAGATCGGGGGTGGTCGGTGCGGTGTGGACGGTGGTCGGTGCGGCTTGGGCGGTGGTCGCCGGAGCCACGGCGGCCGTCACCGCCAGCAGGGCCGCGCTGAGGGCCAGACGTCGGTTCATGGGCAGGGGCACGATGCTCCTCCGGTGGGGGGCGTAGGGGGCGGGCGACACGAGCCTACGCAAGATCATCGGACCGACCGACCGTCGGTATGAGCCAGAACGCGCCATTTACGCACGGCAGTTCCGCCACACGGGCGAGCCGCCTCACGTGCCTGCCTGGGTGCGCCGCACCCAGGCAGGCACACGGGACCCGTTCTAGTCTGAAGCCGTGACCAGCAGCGATCTCGGAGACTTTCTGCGCGCCCGGCGCGCACGCCTGCGGCCGGACGACGTCGGACTCGTCTCCTACGGACGCCGCCGCGTGGCAGGGCTGCGTCGCGAGGAGGTCGCGGTCCTGGCCGGGATGAACAGCGACTACTACGCGCGGCTGGAACAGGGGCGCGAACGCGGCCCGTCCCCGCAGATCCTTGACGCGATCGGCGACGCCCTGCGCCTGGACGAAGCGGCGCGGGAGCACCTCTTCCGGCTGGCGGGCACGGCGCCGGACGGCGCCCGGCGCGGTGCCCGCCGGCCGAGGGAGTCGATCGGCGCCCCGCTGCGCCAACTGTTGGACGGGTACACGGGCACCCCGGCCTTCGTCCTGAATCCCGCCACCGACGTGCTGATGGCCAATGCCCTGGCCGACGCGCTGTTCTCCCCGTTCGCGCAGCGGGACAACCTGGCGCGCATGATCTTCCTCGACCCCGCGGCCCGGTCGTTCTTCGTCCGTCGGGACCTCGCGGCCGAGGCGGTGGTGGCCGGCCTGCGCCACGCGACCGGCCTCGACCCGCACCACCCAGGCCTGAGCGCCCTGGTACGTGAACTCGGCGGGTCCAGCACGGAGTTCGCGCAGCTCTGGGTCGCGCACTCCGTCCGTGGCAAGACCCGCGACACGAAGGAACTCGACCACCCCGACGTCGGGCCGCTCTCGCTCGCCTTCGAGTCGTTCGCCGTGCTCGGGGCGCCGGGCCAACAGTTGGTGATCTACCACGCCGAACCGGGAAGCCCGAGCGCCCGCGGCCTCGCCCTGCTCGGCAGCCTGCACGCGACCCGCCGGACGACCTGACCGCGCGTCGGGCGGGCGGGCCGGGCTGCCGCACCCGGGCTCAGGGTGCCGAGGCCCGCGTCGTCCACGCCGCGAGCGCCCTCGCGCGGCCGGTGCGGCGCAGGTCGGCGTCGGCGCTCCGGGTGGCCCAGGCGACGTGCCCGTCGGGGCGGACCAGGACCTCGCGGACCCCGTCGAGCTCCGGGTGTTCCTCGGCGGCGCGGGCGGTGACGTCGCTGATCCGCGGCCCCCGTCCGGCGGCGGGGGCCTCGTACGCCCGCGAGTGCGGGTCCCGCGCGTGCGTGAGGCGGAGCAGGACGAAGCCGCCCTGGTGCAGGAGTTCGTACACCCGCGTCGCATCCGAACCGGCCGGATCGGTCGTGCTCAGGCCGATGTCGGGCATGCGGCGGCCGATCAGCGGATCGGCGCCGGGGCAGGCCGACGGGTAGGCGGTGTCGAGCGCGGAGACCTGGTCGGCGAGGCGGCGGTTGACCTCGGGCATCCCCAGCAGTTCCTCGAAGAGCCCGCGCAGCGCGGCGGCCGGCCGCCGGTACCGGGTCACCAGCGGCAGCTCCGCCAGCAGCGTCTGCACCTCGGTGTTCTCGGTGACGGCCCGGCCGACGGGGTGGCGCTCGGCGTGATAGCTGTCGAGGAGCCCGGGCGGGGCCCAGCCGCGCACCTCCGCCGCCAGTTTCCAGCCCAGGTTCATGGCGTCCTGGAGCCCGGTGTTGAGGCCCTGGCCCGCGGCCGGGAAGTGGATGTGGGCGGCGTCGCCGGCCAGCAGGACGCGGCCGGAGCGGTAGGCGGCGGCCAGCCGGGTGGCATTGCCGAAGCGCGAGAGCCAGTGGGGCCGGTCGACCCCGAAGTCGGATCCACATATCCGCACGAGCCCCGTACGGAACTCGTCCAGGGTCACCGGCACCCGCGCCGGCGTCCGCATCCGCTCCGGGTCGATGTACACGAAGCGGGTCAGCCCGCCTTCCAGCGGGACGGCAAGCACGCCCGCGTCCCGCGCGGTGGCGAGGGCCGCGGGGTCGGCCCCGACGGTGGCGAAGTCCCCGAGCACCCCGGTCAGGGTCTCGTCCGTGCCCGGGAAGTCGATTCCGGCCGCCTGCCGGACGAGGCTGCGCCCGCCGTCGCATCCCACCAGGTACGCGGCGCGAACGAGCCGCGGGTCCCCGGCCGGCCCACGCACCTGCGTCTCGACCCCGTCCTCGTTCTGCCGCAGGCCGGTGAGCGTGTGCCCGCGGTGTATCCGCACCCCCAACTCGTGGGCCCGTTCGGCCAGCAGGGCCTCGGTGCGCGCCTGGGCCAGGAACAGCGTGTACGGGTGGCGGCTGTCGAGGGCGGCGAAGTCCAGCGGGGTGTCGAGGGCGGCGAAATGCCAGCCCGGCACGGTCCGGCCGAGCTCGAGGAAACGGGGTGCGAGCCCGCGCAGGTCCATCAGTTCCAGGCTGCGCGGATGCAGGGTCAGCGCCCGGGAGTCCTGCTGGGGCTCGGTACGCCGCTCGACGACGTGGGTCCGTACGCCGGCCAGGGCCAGCTCGCAGGCGAGCAGCAGCCCGGTCGGTCCCGCGCCCACGACGATCACATCGGTATCCATCGGTGATCCCTCCCATATTTAGTGAACATCGTTCACGTGAACGATGTTCACTATAGTGAGGCCCATGAGTTCTCCGTCAACCCCGGCCCGCGGCCGCCCGGCCCGCCTCGACCGAGACCGGACGGTCGACACGGCCCTGGACCTCCTGGACGAAGTCGGCCTCGACGCGCTGACGATGCGCCGCCTGGCCGATGCGATGGACGTCCAGGCCGGCGCGCTGTACCGGTACTTCGCCACCAAGGACGACCTGCTGACCGCGATGGCGGAACGGATGCTGGCCGATCTCGCGGCGACCGGCACCGACGGCGACTGGAGCGAGCGGCTGACCACCCTCGCCCGAGCCATGCGGGCGGCGCTGCTCGCCCGCCGCGACGGCGCGCGCGTCTACGCGGGCACGCACGCGA
Organism: Streptomyces sp. BF23-19; assembly: GCF_041106355.1. Classification (NCBI taxonomy): domain Bacteria; kingdom Bacillati; phylum Actinomycetota; class Actinomycetes; order Kitasatosporales; family Streptomycetaceae; genus Streptomyces; species Streptomyces sp. BF23-19. Next base: position 54,524 of record NZ_JBGBPT010000050.1, read on the forward strand.
CCGGACCCCACACCCTCGGCTTCGCCGAAGCGGTCGTCGGAGTGCTGCGCACGGCCGGCTTCGGCGAGGAGGACGCGGCGCGCTCGCTGATGGCGTTGGCCCACTTCACCATCGGCCACACGCTCGAGGAGCAGGCCGCGCTCCGGCCGTCGGGAGACGGCGGGGCGGCGGATCCCGAGCGCCTGCGCCTGGCGGCCGAGCCCGAGCGGTATCCGCAGCTCGCCGCCGTGCTGCCCACGCTGACGAGCGGTGACTTCGCGGCGCACTTCGACTTCGGGCTGTCCCTGCTCCTGCGGGGGCTGCGCGCCCTGGAGCACTCGTAGGGCCGGGGCCGGATCGGGCCGCGTCGTTCGCTGACCTGCGGCGACAGGCCCTGAAATATACTGTCGGGGTGACTGAGAACCCCCTGCCTCCCTGCCCCGAATGCGCGGGCGCGTACACCTACGAGATGGGTGCGCTCCTGGTCTGCCCCGAGTGCGGCCACGAGTGGCCCCTCGCCTCCGGGGAGTCCGGCGGTGCCTCCGAGGAGCGGGTGATCAAGGACTCGGTCGGCAATGTGCTGGCCGACGGCGACACCGTGACGGTGGTCAAGGGCCTGAAGGTCAAGGGCAGCGCGTCGGGCATCAAGGCGGGCACGAAGGTGCGCAACATCCGCCTGGTGGAAGGCGTCGACGGCCACGACATCGATTGCAAGATCGACGGGTTCGGCGCGATGCAGCTGAAGTCCAGCGTGGTCAGGAAGGTCTGATCGGCGGCGTCGGCCCGCCGTGAACGGCGGGGGGTGCTTCTTCACGGCGTCCCTGTTGGGTGGCTGGCTCCTGTTCCGCTTCGTCGAGATGCCCGCCATGCGCCGCTTCGGCCGCGCCAAGCCTCGTACACGGCCCGCCCCGGACTCGGCCGGCGCCCCCCTACGAGGGCCCGGGGCCGCAGCAGGGCCAGGACCCGGCTCCGGTCCCCGCGGCGGTGGGTGGCGGCCACCGCACCACCTGACCGCCCGCCCCGCGGCCCGTACCTCTTACGCCTCCTCCTACGCCTCCCCGCCCGCGTCCGCGTCCGCGCCCGCGCCCGCGCCCGCATCCGCCGACGCGGGCTTCGGGCTGTCGTGCCTCGCCCCCGTGGATGCCGCGGTCAGGCTCGACAGCATGCGCAGCCCCGCGTCGGAGGGGGAGGACTCGGGAGCGCTGTAGAGCAGCATCCGGTGGTTGGTGCCGTCGGTGAGGTTCAGGTTCTCGAAATCGAGGGTCAGCGGGCCCACGACCGGGTGGTGCAGGTTCTTGGTGCCGACCGTGCAGTCCCGTACGGGGTGCTTCGACCACAGCGAGGCGAAGTCGGGGCTCTGCAGCATGAGCGACCCGATGAGCTCGGCGAGCGCGCGGTCCTGCGGATTGCGGCCGGCGACCAGGCGCAGGGCCGCCAGGGCGACCCGCGCCTCGCTCTTCCAGTCCGTGTAGAGATCCCGGGTGTGCGGGTCCAGGAACAGCATCCGCGTGAGGTTCGGGCGGACGGCCGGGTCGTCGGGGCTCGCGATGTCGACGTGCCCCGCGAGCAGGGCGTGCCCCAGCGGATTCCAGGCGAGCACGTTGTTGCGGCCGTCCAGGACCACCGCCGGGACGTGCGGCATCGAGGTGATCAGACGCCGCGTGGTGTCACGGGCGTACTCGGGACGCGGCGACTGGGCCCGCTTGGCACGCGGCGGCCGGGCGAGGTTCAGCAGATGCGCGTGCTCGTCCGGGGTCAGGCGCAGGGCGCGGGCCAGGGCGTCGAGGACGCTGTCCGAGGCGTTCGTGCTCTGCCCCTGCTCCAGGTGCGTGTAGTAGGTGATGCTCACGCCGGCCAGGAGGGCGAGCTCCTCGCGCCGCAGCCCGGGCACGCGCCGGCGGGTGCCGTGGGAGGGGAGCCCGACGTCCTCGGGCTGGAGCTGGGCGCGACGAGTGCGGAGGAATTCGCCCAGAGCAGTCGGTGTGTCCATGCGTTCCAGTGTGCCGGGGGACGGCGCCGAACTGTGCTCGGGAAGGTGGCCCTGGGAGTGCTAGCTTGCCCGGCGCCAGCAAGACCAGGGGGCTGGGTAACCCCCTCCGACCGGTCCAGAGTCGGTGACGCAACAGCTCGTTGCGTGATCGAGAGGATGTGGTTCGCGATGTCGGTCGTCGAGGGTGCGCGGGTCGTCGATACGGGAGCGGAGGGGCCCGTTCGGTTGGACGGGCGTCTGAAGTTGGTTCTCGTGGTGCTGCTGGTGGCGCAGTTCATGCTGGCGGTCGACTTCTCGATTCTGAATGTGGCGTTGCCGGTGATCGGTGACGGGCTGGGTTTCTCGTTGTCGAATCTGCAGTGGATCGCGACGTCGTTCGCGTTGTGCGCGGCGGGTTTCACGTTGTTGTTCGGCAGGGTGGCGGATCTGTTCGGTCGGCGCCGACTGTTCCTGGTGGGTCTGGCGGTGTTGGGTCTGTCGTCGTTGGCGGGTGGTCTGGCGAACAGTCCGGAGATGCTGCTGGTGGCGCGTGTGTTCCAGGGTCTTGCGACGGCCGCGGTGACCCCCGCCGGCCTGTCGTTGTTGACGACGTCGTTCCCGGAGGGGCCGTTGCGTCAGAAGGCGTTGGGTCTCAACGGTGCGTTGATGTCGGCGGGGTTCACGACGGGCGCGATCCTGGGTGGTGTGCTGACGGATCTGCTGTCGTGGCGGTGGGCGTTCTTCATCAACGTGCCGGTGGCGTTGGCGGTGTTGTTCATCGCTCCCGCGGTGATCAAGGAGTCGAGTCCGTCGGTGCGTCCGAAGCTGGACCTGCCGGGTGCGACGGCCGTGACGCTGGGTCTGCTCGCGCTGATCTACGGACTCACGCAGGCGGGTGAGCGCGGTTGGGGTTCGGGCGGTGCGTTGGGTTGGCTGGCGGCGGGTGTGGTGCTGCTGATGGTGTTCTACGCGATCGAGTCGAAGAGCGCGGCTCCTCTGGTGCCGGTGTCGGTGTTGAAGAAGAAGACGGTGGCGTGGGGCAACATCGCGGGTCTGATCGCGTTCCTGACGGAGACGAGTCTGGTCTTCCTGATGACGCTGTATCTGCAGGAGGTGTTGGACTTCTCGCCGCTGACGGCCGGTCTGTCGTTCGGTGTCCTGGGTATCGGCACCGTGATCGGTGGTTCGATCGCACCGCGCGTCATCGGGGCGACGAACACCCGCACCACGCTGATCGTGGGTGGTCTCCTCCAGGCGGTCGCGACGTTGAGTCTGATCGCGTTGGGTGAGACCTCGTCGAGCATGTGGCTGCTGCTGGCAGCGACGTTCGCGGGTGGTATCGGCAACATGCTGGTGATCGTCGGGTTCATGGTCACCGCCACCACCGGTCTGCCGGACCACGAGCAGGGCATGGCGACGGGTCTGGCGACCATGACGCAGCAGGTCGGCATCACGATGGGCACGCCGATCATGTCCGCCATCGCCGCGGCCAACACCGACATCCACGCCGGCATCACCACCGCGGTCATCGTCAACACCGCCATCGTCGTCCTCGGCACCCTCACCACCGCCCTCTTCCTCCGCACCAAGCGGTCCAGCTGACGAAGTGCGCGCCTCCACCAAGGCAACTCCGCCTTGTGACAGCCCTGTCCCGGCCGCGAACGTCGGCCCCGGGCCCGGCGCGAGCGCCGGCTACCGATGGAAAGGAACTTCCCGCACCGGCTGGCCCAACTGCGCGCCCTGCTGGGCGAGGCCGTCGCCCTCCCGGCCCCCGCCCCGCACGCCGCGGCCCCGGTGGACGCCTCCGGCCCGGCCCTCCAGGGTCAGGAGCGGTCGAGGCCCCAGGTCTGGAGCGCGTAGGGTCGGCCCTTCTCCTCGCCCGTGATCAACGGCACGTCGAGGAGGCGGAAGCCGGCCCGGGTGGCCACGCCGACGCTGGAGGCGTTCTCGGCCTCCAGCTCCAGGATCACCCGGTCCACCCCCAGCTCCTCGAAGGCGTACGCGGCCATCACCCGCACCGCGCGGGCGGCCAGACCCTGGCCCCGGTGCGCCGGACCGAGGGCGTAGCCGAGCTCCGTGCCCTCGGGCGCGCGCCTCAGCATCACCTCGCCGAGCGGGGCGCCGCCGTCGACGGTGATGGCCAGCAGAAGGGCCGCACCCTCCTGGCGCAGCCGCCGGGCCCGCTCGAGCCGGTTGCGGGCGGCCTCGTCGTCGAAGGGGGAGACGATCGGCGTCCAGTAGGCGATGTCGGGGTGGTCGAAGAGCTCGGGCATCGACGCCAGGTCCGCCGCCGTCCAGTCACGCAGGACCAGGCCCTCGCCCGTCAGCTCCATCCGGTCGGGAAACGACGGCGTCGTGCTGCTCATGCGGGAGGACCTCCGTGATCGGTGCGGGACGAGCCAAGATATCCGGCGACCGGTCATCCGTTCACCGGGATATCCGCCCGACAGCGCCCCGGGCCGGATCCGGCCGGCTCATACCGCCCGGGTCCGGAAGGGACGACCTAGACCGCGTACCGGTCCGGGGCGAAGAGGGAGGGGTTCGCCGCGATCCAGTCCGAGGTGCGGCGCAGACCCTCCTCCAGGTCGACCCGGGGCCGCCAGCCGGCCCAGTCGCGGGCCCGGGAGTTGTCCGACAGCAGGCGCTGGACCTCGCTGCCCGACGGGCGCAGCCGGGTCGGGTCCACCACCACCTCCGCGTCCCGGCCGGACGCCGCGATGAGGGCCTCGGCCAGGGCGCCGACCGAGATCTCCTCACCGGTGCCGAGGTTGACCACCTCGCCCAGCGCCCGGTCGCATTCGGCCACCGCCAGGAAGCCCTCAGCCGTGTCCGTCACGTACGTGAAGTCCCGGGTCGGCGTGAGCGAGCCGAGGCGGATCTCCCGGGACCCCGCGTGCAGTTGCGCCAGGATCGTCGGGATGACCGCGCGCGCCGACTGGCGCGGCCCGTAGGTGTTGAACGGGCGCACCACCGTCACCGGGAGTTCGAAGGCGTGGTGGAAGGAGAGCGCCATCATGTCCGCGCCGATCTTCGACGCGGAGTACGGGGACTGCGGCTGCAGCGGGTGGCTCTCGGAGATCGGCGCGGTCAGCGCCGTCCCGTAGACCTCACTGGTCGAGGTGTGCACGAGACGCCGTACGCCGTGCCGCCGGCAGGCCTCCGCCACGTTCTGCGTGCCCGTGACATTCGTCTGCACGTACGCGCCCGGCGAGGCGTAGCTGTACGGAATCCCGATCAGCGCCGCCAGGTGGAAGACGGTGTCGCAGCCGGCCACCGCGTCGCTGACCCGGCCCGCGTCACGGACATCGCCCGCCCACATCTCCACCGGACCGTCCGGGTCGGCGAGGTAACGCGCCAGGTGGCCCTTCTCGGCGTACGGCTTGTAGTGGACGAACGCGCGCACGCGCGCACCCCGTGCCACCAGCAGGTCCACCAACGTCGAGCCGATGAAGCCCTCCGCGCCGGTGACGAGGACGGTGCGGTCGGTCCAGCTGTTCATATGCGCTCCAGGTGAGGGGTGGGGACGAGGCCGGCGACGCGCAGGACTTCCGCGGCCAGCAGTTCGGCGGCCCGCGCGTGCGGGCCCGGGTCGGCGGCGCCGGCCATCGCCGACAGCCGCGCGGGGTCGGCCAGCAGCGGCCCGATGAGGCCGGCGAGGCGTTGGGCGGTGGTCTCGGCGTCGGGCAGGAGCAGTCCGGCACCCGCGTCCGACAGCACCCGCGCGTTGTGGGTCTGGTGGTCGCCGGGCGCGTACGGGTAGGGCACCAGGACCGACGGGACCCCGGTCGCCGCGAGCTCGGCGACGGTCGCGGAGCCCGCACGGCACACCACCAGGTCGGCGGCCGCGTAGACGAGGTCCATCCGGTCCAGGTACGGCACGGCCCGGGCGATCCGCTGCCCACCGGACGACAGCAGCTCGGCCACCGTGTCCGGCAGCGCGTCCGGACCGGTCTTGACCAGCAGCTGTACGTCGTCCCGGTACTGCCAGAGGTCGGCGAGCGCGGCTGCCGCCCGCGTGAGGCGGATCGCGCCCAGGCTGCCGCCGTTGAAGACGATCAGCCGGCGCCCCGCGGGCACCCCGAGCGCGCGCCGGGCCTCGGCGCGCAGTGCCACCCGGTCCGGTCCGGGCAGCTCCGCGAGGCCGGACAGGGCCGCCGAGATCGGCATCCCGGTGGTCAGCGCCCGGTCACCGCCCGAGAGATGGCCCCGGCTGCGGTCGAAGGCCACCGCGACGTGCGGGGTGAGCCGGGCCGCGAACTGGTTGGCACGGCCGGGCACCGCGTTCGACTCGTGGATCACGGCCGGCAGCCCCGCCAGTCGGGCGCCGAGCACGGCGGGGGCGCTCGGATATCCACCCATGCCGACGACGACGTGGGCACCCTGGGCCCGGATCACCGAGCGCGCCTGGTGCGCCGAGCGCAGCAGCGCCGCGGGGAGCAGGTACCGCTTCGCGCCCAGCGCGGGATCGAAGGGGATCATGTCGACGGTGTGCAGGCGGTAGCCGGCGCCGGGGATCAGCTCGGTCTCCAGGCCCCGCTCGGTCCCGATGAACGAGACCACGGCGCCGGGCACGGCGCCGCGCAGCGCCTCCGCGAGGGCGAGACCGGGATAGATGTGCCCGCCGGTGCCGCCCGCACCGATCACGACGGAGAGTGCCGCGGATGTGTGGGGTGTGGTGGTGGTCATGGGCGCACACTCCCGGTGCGCCCTAAGAACGTTCTAAGAGGTTCTCTCAGAAGCCTTTGGCAGGCTGTGCCCCATGAGCTCCACGGACAGCACAGGCGGCACACGCGGGACGAGCGGCACGGGTGGCACGGGCAGGCAACGCATCCTCGTCGTCGACGACGAGCCCGAGGTGCGGGCGGCCGTCGAGGACGGACTCGCGGTCGAGGGGTACGAGGTACGCGGCGCCCCGGACGGGCTCGCGGCCCTCTCCCAGGTGGCGGACTGGGAGCCCGACGCGGTCGTCCTCGACGTGATGATGCCCGTACTCGACGGCCTCGCCGTCTGCCGGCAGCTGCGGGCGCTGGGCGACCGTACCCCCGTCCTCGTCCTGACCGCGCTCGACTCCGTCAGCGAGCGCGTCGACGGACTGGAGGCGGGCGCCGACGACTACCTCGTCAAACCCTTCGCCTTGGACGAGCTGGTCGCCCGGGTCCGCGCACTCCTGCGACGGGCCGCGCCCGGACCCGCCGGTGCCACCGCCCCGCTCGGCTTCGCCGACCTCGTCCTCGACCCGGCGACCCGGACCGGTCGCAGGGGGAGTCGTCCGCTGGAATTCAGCCGGACCGAGGCGGCCCTGCTCGAACTGTTCCTGCGCCACCCCGGCCAGGTGCTCCCGCGCGAGCTGATCCTCGAACTGGTGTGGGGGCGGGACTTCGGGCCGGACTCCAATTCCCTCGCCGTCTACGTCGGATACCTGCGCCGGAAACTGGAGGCCGCGGGCGAGCCCCGGCTGGTGCACACCGTCCACGGGGTCGGCTACCGGCTGGACGCGGCGTGAGCGGCGGCCGCCGGCGGCTCGGCCGGGTCTGGCGCAGGCGCGGCCCCCTGCGCACCCGGCTGGCGCTGTCGGTCACCGCCGCCGTGGCCCTCGTGGCCGTCGGGGTGTGCGCGGCGGCGTTCCTGGTGGTCCGCTCCGCGCTCTACGAGCAGCTCGACCTCAGCCTCACCCAGTCCGCGCGGCTCGCCGCCCAGCGCAACCCGGGGGACGCGCCGGGCACCCTGGCCGGGGAATGTCGGTTCCTGGCCGCTCCCGCCTGCGCGGAGGTGGTGGCCGCCGACCCGGCCAAGGACCCGGAGACACCGGGACAGCTGCCCGTGGATCCGGCGGCGCGGAAGGTCGCCGCGGGCCGGAAGGCCCCCTACTACACGAACATCACGGTGGCCGGGTATCCCGCCCGGATGCTCACCACCGACTACGCCAAGGGGCGCGCCCTCCAGGTGGCCCTGCGGGCCGACACCGTCGAGGACGGCATCGAGGAGGCCGCCCGGTGGCTGGTGCTCACGGCGGCGGCCGGCGTGCTGCTGGCCGCCCTCCTCGGGTACTGGGTCTCGCGGACCGGCCTGGCCCCGGTCGCCCGACTCACCGCGACCGCCGAGCGGATCGCCGCCACCCGCGACGCACGGCACCGGATCGAACTGCCGCCACCGGGGCGGGAGGACGAGATCACCCGGCTGGCGGCGAGCTTCAACACCATGCTGGGGGAGCTCGAACAGTCCATCGCCGCACAGCGCCAACTGGTGGCGGACGCCTCCCACGAACTGCGCACCCCGCTGACGGCCCTGCGGACCAACGCCGAACTGCTGGCCCGGGCCGACCGGCTCACCCCCGACCAGCGCGAGCGCGCCTCGGCCGCGCTGGGGCGGCAGTTGCGGGAGGTGACCGGACTCGTCAACGACCTGATCGAGTTGGCGCGCGACGAGGAGCCGCAACCGCTGGTGGAACAGGTCGCGCTGGGCGCGCTGGTGGAACATTGCGCGCAGGCGGCGCGGACACACTGGCCGGCCGTGCCCTTCCACGTGGAGGTGCCGGCCGAACCCGTCGTCGTGCCCGGGGTACCCGCGCGACTCAGCCGACTGTTGGGGAACCTGTTCGACAACGCGGCCAAGTTCGGCCGGGACGGGCTGCCCGTCGAGGTGGAGCTGGTGGCGGGCGTCCCGGGCGGCCGGGGCCCGGAGCTGACGGTCCGTGACCACGGCCCGGGGATCGCGCCGGAAGACCTGCCGCACGTCTTCGACCGGTTCTACCGGGCCGGGGCGGCCCGCGCCCTGCCCGGGTCGGGGCTCGGCCTGGCCATGGCCCGGCAGATCGCGCGGGCGCACTCCGCCGAGCTGACCGCGGAGGCCGCCCCGGGCGGGGGCGCGTTGTTCAGGCTGGCGTTCTGAACGGAGCCCGGGCCCGCGCACGTCACGGCCGGAGCAGGGCGCGTCGCACCGACTCCCGACATGCGCGTCCCACGCCCAAGGCGGGGCCGGCCCGTCGGTTTCCGTGGTGCGAGCGCCGACAGGCCGACGCGCATGTGTTCTGAGGCATGCTGGTGGCAGAGTCCGATCATGGGGGAGAGAGCCGATGGAACGGCACGTCGAGTTCGAGCGACTGCACAACTTCCGGGACCTGGGCGGCTACCGGTCCGCCGACGGTCGGACCGTGCGGTGGAGGACGCTGTACCGGGCCGACTCGCTCGGCAAGCTGGTCGGCGGCGACCGGGAGCGGTTCCTGAAGCTCGGGATCGGGACCGTGATCGACCTGCGGTATCCGTGGGAGATCGAGGCCAAGGGACGGGTGCCCGAGGCGGACCGCTTCCGCTACGTCAACCTGAGCATCGAGCACCGGCCGTACGACCAGGCCGAGATCGACCCGGACATCGACCCCTGGCGCTACCTCGCGGACCGGTTCGCCGAGGTCACCGAGGACGGGGCCGACGAGATACGCCAGGTCCTGGAGGAGCTGGCGCAGGCGTCCGGCCCCGCGGTCTTCCACTGCACCTCGGGCAAGGACCGGACCGGGCTGATCGGAGCCTTCGTACTGACCCTGCTCGGGGTGGAACGGGCCGACGTCCTCGCCGACTTCGCGCTCACGGAGCTGGCCACCGAGCGGCTCGCGGCCGACTGGCGCGCCGCCAACCCGGACCGGGTCATGAAGTGGCCGAGCTACGGCCGCGCCCCCGCCGTGATCATGGAGTTGGTGCTCGCGGACCTGGAGGCCCGGTACGGATCCGTCCACGGCTACCTCACCGACCGGGTCGGGCTGCGGGAGCGGACCGCGCAGCAGCTGCGCGACCGGCTGCTGACCACCCCCTAGGTGTATTGATCACGAGCGTTGTTGACACTCGGTAGGTCTTGAACATGGCGAAGACCTCCGGTGTGGTGGGAGCTGTCT
>NZ_JBGBPT010000051.1:0-55516 GCF_041106355.1 Streptomyces sp. BF23-19
TGGGCGCCGCGCGGGGCGACCGGGGCCCTGCCGGGGGCCTCGAGCCGGCCCCGCACGCCCCGCCCGCCCCGCGAGGGCTACGCGGCCTGGACCTCGCGTTCCTGCTGCTTGGGCACGGACGTCATGTGGGTGTGCGTGCAGGTGCGCGCCGGCTTGGGCCGGCGACGGCTGGCGAAGAGCCGGGGCAGGGCCACCGTGACGAAGCCCTCTGCCTGCATCACCGCGAAGCCGATGCGGGGCAGGTCCCGGGTGGTGCGGTAGACCATGAAGCGCGGCTCCCAGCGGGGGCGGAACTTCTCGTTGAACTTGTAGAGCGACTCGATCTGGAACCAGCGGGAGAGGAAGACCAGCAGGCCGCGCCACATCCGCAGGACCGGGCCGGCGCCGATCTTCTCGCCGCGGGCCAGGGCCGCGCGGAACATCGCGAAGTTCAGCGAGACCTTCTCGATCTTCAGGTCGGGGGCGGCCTGGAGGGAGGCGACGATCAGCAGCTCGTTCATGCCGGGGTCGGCGGCGCGGTCGCGGCGCATCAGCTCCAGCGACATGCCGTCCTTGCCCCACGGGACGAAGTGCAGGACGGCCTTCAGGTCGCCGAAGGGGCTGGTGTCGCCCTCCTCCACGCGGTGCGCGGTGGCGATGAAGCAGTCGCCGTCGCCCTCCTCGCCGACCCGGCCCAGGGCCATCGAGAAGCCGCGCTCGGTGTCGGTGCCGCGCCAGGCCTCGGCCGCGCCGCGGACCCGCTCCAGTTCCTCCTCGGTCAGCTCGCTGACCCGGCGGACCTGGGTGGTGTAGCCGTTGCGTTCGATGCGCTTCACCATCTGGCGGACATTGCGCATGGGACGGCCCGCGAGGGAGAAGTCTTTGACATCGACAATCGCCTCGTCACCCAGCTCCAGGGCGTCCAGACCGGTCTCGCGGGTCCAGACCTCGCCACCGGTCTCGCTGCAGCCCACGACGGCCGGGGTCCAGGAGTGGGCCTTGGCCTCCTCCATGAAGCGCTCGATCGCGCCGGGCCAGGCCTCGACGTCGCCGATGGGGTCGCCGGAGGCGAGCATCACGCCGGAGACGACGCGGTAGGTGACGGCGGCCTTGCCGCTGGGGGAGAAGACGACGGCCTTGTCGCGGCGCAGCGCGAAGTGGCCGAGCGAGTCGCGGCCGCCGTGCTTGGCGAGCAGCTCGCGCAGCTTGCCCTCGTCGTCGGCGGTGAGCCGGGCGGCCGGGTGCTCGGGGCGGAAGGCCAGGTAGATGGTGGTGAGGGCGGTCAGCATGCCGAGGGCGCCGAGGGAGTACCCGACGGTCCAGGACACCTGGCCCGCGTAGTCGACGGGGCCCTCGAAGCCGAAGAGGCCGTAGACGACGTGCGTGATCTGCTCGTACAGGCCCGGGTTGCCGACGACCCTGTTCGGGTGGACGTTGACGATGAGCAGGCCGAGTCCGATGGAGCCGGCGCTCATCACCACGAAGTTGGCGAGGGCCTTCCAGCGGCTGCGGGGGTCGGGCAGCGCCTTGAACTCACCCTGGTGGCGCAGCAGCAGCGCGAAGAGCACGGCCGCGATGATCACGCCGGGGATCGAGTGCCGGTAGAGGAACTGCGCCACGGCACCGGCCGGCAGCAGTACCACCGCCGCCCGCCAGGCCCGGCGCTTGCGGCGCTTGAGGCCGTGCGCGAGCAGCAGGAGCAGTACGCCCGCGCTGATGGCGAGGGCCGCTGCGAAGGGGCCGAACACCGGCAGCACCTCGGCGACCGCGTGGATCCGGCTGTGCCGGAAACGCGGGAACACCCCTGCCGCGATGTCCAGAAGGCCGACGATCATGACGGCCGTACCTACCAGGCCGGGCACCGACTCCGGCTGTGGACCTCGGAGGATTCGGCGGACCCTGCTCGGAACCTGTCCCGACTTATCGCCATCTATCCTGCTAGACATCGCTTCCCGTTGCTCCGCGAGAGATCATGTGGCCGAAGGCCGCGACAGCCTCCGGTGTGTGGTGCGTCCCTTAGGACGACATCGACGAGGAGCGGGTTCACTCTTTCGTCGGAAAAAAACAGTCCTGCCACCAGAAAGTCGACTTACTGCTCATGGGTCTCACCAGTAATACGGTTCTGGCGCTGGCCATCATCGCCGGTGTGCTGCTCTTCGCGGCCACGGTCTGGTTCTGGCCGAAGCTCTCGAACCGCACCTGGCGCGCGTTCGCCGGCCGTATCGGGCTGCTGCTGGCGACCCAGCTGGCGCTGTTCTCGGCTGTGGGGCTCGCGGCTAACAAGTCGTTCCTCTTCTACGGTTCCTGGGCCGACCTGCTCGGTCAGGAGACGTCCATGGGCAAGGTCGTCGACCACTCGATGAGCAGCAAGGACATCAAGGTCGTCGACAAGCAGAAGCTGGACGTACCCGGTGGCGCCAAGCCCCAGGTCGGTGGTCAGATCCTGAAGGTTGCCATAACCGGGCAGAAGTCGAAGATAACGAGCCCCGGCTACGTCTGGCTCCCGCCGGAGTACTTCCAGCCCCAGCACAAGGACCGCAACTTCCCCGCGTCCATCGTCCTGACGGGCTACCCGGGCACCGCCGAGAACCTGATCAAAGGGCTCGACTACCCGATGAAGGCCTTCAGCCTGTCCAAGTCGGGCAAGATGAAGCCGATGATCCTGGTCATGCTGCGCCCGACCGTGGCGCCGCCGCGGGACACCGAGTGCGTCGATATACCCGGCGGCCCGCAGACCGAGACCTTCTTCGGCGAGGACCTCCCGCAGGCCATCACGGACACCTTCCGGGTCGGCAAGAAGCCCCAGAACATGGGCTTCATCGGCAATTCCACGGGCGGTTACTGCGCTCTGAAGATCGCCGCGCACTACCCGCAGACCTTCGGCGCCGCCGCTGGTCTGTCCGCGTACTACGAGGCCCCGGACGACCCGACGACCGGTGACCTGTTCCACGGGGACGAGAAGTTGAAGAAGCGTGCGGACGTGCTGCACAGCATCGAGCGCAAGAAGCCGACCGGTACGTCCTTCCTCGTGACCAGCAGCGAGAAGGGCGAGCCGAACCTCGCCGACACCAAGAAGTTCATCAAGAAGGTGCAGGGCCCGGACCGGGTCTCCTCCATCATCCTCGACAGCGGTGGCCACAACTTCAACACGTGGCGACGTGAGATCCCGCCGATGCTGATGTGGATGAGCGGCCGCATCGAGGCCTGACCGCCCACGCCTACATCCGGCGCCGACGTACCCGTGACCGGCCCTACGGGGCCGGTCACAGTCGTTCCAGGGCCAAGGGGTGTCCTGCCCGATGCCGTCGCTGCGGCGGAGCCTGTTCGAACGGTTGCTCAGGGTCAGCGAGGCGTGAGGAGGCAGAACTCGTTGCCTTCCGGGTCGGCCAGAACCGTCCAGTGGATCGCGGACCGATCGAGATCAGGGTCGGTGGCGCCGAGGGCGCGCAGTCGGGCCGCCTCCGCGGCCAGGTCGTCACCGGGGTAGGGGCAGACGTCGAGGTGGACACGGTTCCACACGCTCTTGGTGTCGGGAGTGCGGAGGAACTCCAGGTAGGGCCCGACGCCTTTGGCGGAGCGCATGGTCGCCCGGTCGTCGGTGACCTCGTGCAGCGTCCAGTCCATCGCCTCGTCCCAGAACCGGACCATCCCTCGTGGGTCGGCGCAGTCGACCACCACCGCCGCGATCGGCCCGGTGTCCTGGTAGATCGGACGGGGCTCCAGGACGCAGAACTCGTTGCCTTCCGGGTCGGCCATGACCGTCCAGGGGACGTCGCCCTGCCCCACGTCGGCGAGCGTCGCGCCGAGATCCTTCAAGCGCGCGACCAACTCCGCTTGATGGGCGGTCGAGGTGGTGGCCAGATCGAGGTGCACGCGGTTCTTGACCGTTTTGGGTTCCGGGCGGGCGATGATGTCGATGCAAACGGCCACGGGGTCGGGGTAGGCGAAGTCCACGGGTTCGAGGTTGGTCACGCCGGGTCCCTCGCTGTCGATACCCCAACCGAGTGCCTCCGCCCAGAACCGGCCGAGCGCGGTGTCGTCATGGGCCTTCATGTTGATCTGCACGAGTCGTGTTGCCATGCCGAAGATCCTAGAAGTGTCGGGGCTCGCCTTCGCTGGTGCGGGTTCGAACAGGCTCCGCCGAAGCAACGGCATGGGGTGTCTTGCCCCTCAGGCCTCCTGCAGTTGGGCCCGGCGCAGCGCCCGGTGGACCCCCTCCGGGGTCAGTACGCCGACCAGCGCGCCGGACCGCGGGTCCGTGACCCCGATCCGCCCCGAGTCCTCCTGCAGCAGGGCGGCGAGGGCCTCGCGCAGCGTCGCGCCCAGCGCCACCGAGGCCGTCGGGGCCTTCCCGTCCGCCTCCGCCAGGTCGGCCGCCTCGACCGGGGTGACCGCGAGCCGCTTGAGCCCCCGGTCGGCGCCGACGAAGGAGGCCACGTACTCGGTGGCGGGCGCCCCGAGGACCGCCGCCGGGTGGGCGAACTGCTCGATGGTGCCCGTGCCGTAGACGGCGATGCGGTCACCGAGCCGGATCGCCTCCTCCAGGTCGTGGGTGACCAGCAGGATCGTCTTGCGCACCGTCTTCTGCAGGGCCAGGAACTCGTTCTGCAGCCGCTCGCGCACCACCGGGTCCACCGCGCCGAAGGGCTCGTCCATCAGCAGCACCGGCGGATCGGCGGCGAGCGCGCGGGCCACGCCGACGCGCTGGCGCTGCCCGCCGGACAGCTGCTCCGGGTACCGGCCCCCGTACACGGCCGGGTCCAGCCCGACCAGTTCGAGCAGTTCGGCCGCCCGGGCGCGGGCCTTCGCCTTGGGGGTGCCGATCAGCTGCGGCACGGTCGCCGTGTTCTCCAGCACCGTCTTGTGCGGGAACAGCCCGACCTGCTGGATGACGTACCCGATCCGGCGGCGCAGCTCGACCGGATCGGCGGCCGCTATGTCCTCGCCGTTCAGCAGGATCCGGCCGGAGGTCGGGTCTATCAGCCGGTTGACCATCTTCATCGTGGTCGTCTTGCCGCAGCCGGACGGTCCCACGAGCGTGACCAGCTCCCCTTCCGCCACCTCGAAGGACAGGTCCTCGACGGCTGTGGTCCCGTCGGGGTAGCGCTTGGTCACATGCTCGAATCGGATCACAAGCCCATCTTTCCGCACGTCGGCCGCTGATTTGTGAAGGGCGTGTTGCCCCGGTGCGAAGGATTCCGGCCATTGAGGGTGGTGGGGGTTAGGGTCGCTGTAACGGGTGAGCGTGAAGACGTACGTTCGAATGACGGGGGGTGAGGGGCGTGGCGGCACCGAACTGCCTGGTGGCGAACGACTGGATCTGCTGGGACTACGTCACCTCCCGCTCCCAGGAACTGACCGACGCCACCCTCGAACACATCTGGCTCACGGGCGTGTCGGTCCTGATCGGCATCGCCGTGTCCGTGCCGCTCGCCCTGCTGGCCCGCCGCGGTCGCCGCTGGGCGGCGCCCGTCCTGGGCCTGACCACCCTCCTCTACACGATCCCCTCGCTCGCCATGTTCTCCCTGCTGCTGCCCGTCTTCGGACTCTCGGCGGCCCTGGTGGTGACCGGGCTGGTGCTGTACTCGCTGACGATCCTGGTCCGCAACGTCCTGGCCGGCCTGGAGGCCGTCCCCGAGGACGTACGGGAGGCCGCGCGCGGCATGGGGTACGGCCCGGGGCGACTGCTGTGGCAGGTCGAACTGCCGCTCGCGCTGCCCGCGCTCCTCGCCGGCGTACGGATCGCCACCGTCTCGACGGTGGCGCTGACCACGGTCGGCTCCATCGTCGGCAAGGGCGGCCTCGGCAACCTCATCGCCCCGGCCGTGAACAGCTCCTTCAAGGCCCAGGTGCTCACCGCCTCGGTGCTGTGCGTGCTGCTCGCGCTCGTGGCCGACCTGCTGCTGCTCGGCGTACAGCGGCTGCTCACCCCGTGGACCCGGGCCGGTGCCGGGGGCCGGTCCGTGGCCCGGGAGACGACTTCCTCCCCGGCTCCGGAGTCGGGGTCGGCCTCGGAGCCGACTTCGGCCCCGGCTCCGGCGAAGGGGGCCTGAGACCGTGGGAGGCGTCATCGGAGGGGCCTGGGACTGGCTGGCGAACGGCGCCAACTGGTCGGGGGAGAGCGGTGTCTGGCACCGGCTCGGCGAGCACGTCTACGTCAGCGCGGTCGCGCTCGCGATCGCCTGCGCGGTGGCACTGCCGATCGGCCTGTTCCTCGGCCACCTCGGCAAGGGCGGCACCCTCGCGATCAACATCTCCAACATCGGCCGGGCCGTCCCCGTCTTCGCGGTGCTGGCCCTGTTCATGGTCTCCCCGCTGCGCAACGCCGGCTACCTGCCCACCATCGCCGCGCTCGTGCTCTTCGCCGTCCCGCCGCTGCTGACCAACGCCTACGTCGGCATGCGCGAGGTGGACCGCTCGGTCGTGGAGGCCGCCCGCGGCATGGGCATGTCCGGGATCCAGCTCTTCCTGCGCGTCGAACTTCCGCTCGCGCGCGCCATGGTGATGACCGGGCTGCGCTCGGGCGCCGTCCAGGTCATCGCCACGGCCACGATCGCCGCCATGGTCGGCCAGGGCGGCCTCGGCCGGATCATCACCGCCGGCTTCAACACGTACAACACCCCGCAGGTCGTCGCGGGCGCCCTGCTGGTGGCCGCGCTCGCCCTGCTGGTGGAGGGCGCGCTGGTGGCGGCGGACCGGCTGCTGCTGCCGCGGGCGGCGGCGTCCCGCTGATTCCTGTCCATCGCCTCGAACGGAGTACCTCCATGACCAAGACCACGCGCGTCCTCGGCGCGTCCCTGGGCACCCTGGCCCTGACGGTGTCGCTGGCCGCGTGCGGCGGCGACAGCCTGGAGAAGAGCAAGGACGGCGGCTCGGCCTCCGCCGACTCCTCCTCGGGCGCGGGCGGCGCCAAGGGCAGCCTGGTGATCGGCGCGGCCGGTTTCACCGAGTCGAACGTGCTGGCCGAGCTGTACGCGCAGATCCTCAAGGACGCGGGCTACAGCACCTCGGTCAAGACGGTCAACAATCGCGAGCTGTACGAGCCCTCGCTGGAGAAGGGCGAGATCGACGTCGTCCCGGAGTACGCGGCCACGCTCGCGGAGTTCCTCAACGCCAAGGTCAACGGCCCGAAGGCGCCCGAGGAGAAGCCGGTCGCCTCCAGCGACGTGGCGGCGACGGTGGCGGGCCTGGAGAAGCTCGCGGCCCCGCTCGGCCTGAAGGCGCTCGTCGCCGGTGAGGCGGTCGACCAGAACGCATTCGCCGTGACCAAGGAATTCGCCCAGAAGAACAACCTGAAGACGCTTTCCGATCTTGGTAAGTCCGGACTCGAGGTGAAGATCGCGGCGGGCGACGAATGCAACGTCCGGCCCTTCTGCGCACCGGGGTTGACAAAGACGTACGGAATTCAAGTTTCCGGTATCGACCCGAAGGGCGTCGGCACCCCGCAGGCCAAGCAGGCGGTCAAGGACGGCGCCGACCAGCTCGTGCTCACCACGACCACGGACGCCACCCTCGACAGCTTCGGCCTGGTCCTGCTGGAGGACGACAAGAAGCTCCAGAACGCCGACAACGTGCTGCCGGTGGTCAACGCCAAGGACGCCGGAACCCCGGAGGCCGCGGCCGCGCTCGACAAGCTGACCAAGGCGCTCACGACGGCCGATCTGGTCGATCTGAACCGCAAGGTGGACGCCGAGCGCGCCAAGCCTGCCGACGTCGCGAAGGCCTACCTGGAGTCCAAGGGCCTGCTGAAGAAGTAGCGCGCACGGGGTTGATGGAGAAAAGTGGCATAACTGCCCGGGAAGAGTTTGCCGGGCGGGTATCCCACTCGACCCCCATGCACTGTAAATTTCGGGCCATGCCCCGTGGACGCCACCGCAATCCCGAACCCCTGCACCGGCTGCTCACGCCGACGACCGTGGCCGGTGTATCCGTCGTCGGCGCCGGCGCGGCCTGGCTCCTGGCGGAACCGATGGCGCTGCGGCTCCTCGTGGCCGTCACGGCGGCCGCCGGGGTCGCCGGCGCCGTCGTCATGCGCGCCTGGGACCGCTCGGCGGGCCGCCGCGTCGCCGAACTCGCGCGCGAGCGGGTCAAGGACGAGTGGAAGACCGACGAGCGGATAGCCGAGCTCGAATCCGACCTCGAAGAGGCCCGGATGCTGCGGGCCCGGCTCGACGCCAAGCTGCGCGCCAAGCGGGTCGAGCTGGCGGGCCTGCGCGGCGAGCACGCGGCGCTGCTGCGGCGGTACGCGACCGCCGAGACCGAGCGCGCCAGCGCCCTGGAGGGCCGCCGACTGCTGGCCATCGAGGCCTCCGCGGCGCCGACCTCCGCGCAGAAGCAACTTCCGGCCGTCACCGAGGAGCGCACCTCGGCGGGCGCGCCCACCGCGGTCGGCTACGCCCGGGCCCAGTCGGCCCTGGAGGCGCTGGCCCGCAGGCGGCAGGAGGCCCGGGCGCTGCCCGCGGGGTCGTCGACCCCGGAGCCCGATCCCGGTTCCGGCCCCGGTCGTGGCCACGCCGCCGCCTCGCTCCCCGCGCGCCGCCCGGCGGCCGCGGTGGCCCCGTACGCGGCCCAGCGGCGTACGGCCTCGCGCGTCGAGGGCGGCTTCGACTTCTTCGGCACCAAGAACGCGGCGCAGGCCCGCGCGGTGATCGAGGCGGTGCAGAACGAGGACCTGGCCGACGTGGTCGGCGCGGAGGCCCTCGCGGTGCACAAGGCCGAGTCGGCCCAGGCCGTGGTCGAGCCGGAGTTCAAGCCGGCGACCGACGAGACCCGCGCGGTGGGCCAGGTCATCGACCTGACGGCCCACGACGAGACCGAGCCGATCGACGTGGCCCGGCTCCGCACCGCGATCTCCTAGCGGCGGCTCGGCGGAGGTGTGCCGGGCGCTGCCCGGACCCGCGCCTCAATCGCCGGCGAGGCTGGATGTGCGGGCCTGTCGGCGGTGGTCGGTGCGTGGTGCCGAGCCGAGGAGACCCTCGTGCGGGGCACCGACCCCCCCGCCGCCCGCAGGGCACCCCGCGCGGAGCTGTAAACCGGCGAGCACCCCGCAGGGGCACCGTCAGAACAGCGGGAGCTGCCCGGGGTGTTCGGACAGTACGAACCCGTCCAGGGTCGGCGCGGAGGCGCCGAGCACCACCCGGGCCCGGGATCCGGGGCAGGACACCAGGTCGCCGCGCCCCCGCCCGGTGGGCGGATCGTGGCGGGCGATCCGTCCGGCGGTGACGGCGCAGTCGCGGCCGCAGGAGGGGCAGGCCCGGCGGGGAGAGTGGGACATGCCGCCCAGTGTGCCCTGCCGCACCGACATCAGCTCTGCTGAGAGGCGAGCCAGGCCTCGTGCGCCCGCTGCACCCGGTCCCACAGCGCGGCCCGGTCCGCGGGCGTCAGGTCGTCGAGCTCCCGCCCGAAGACCGTGGCCATGACCTCGAAGAGCTCTTCCGCGGAGGCCAGTTCCCGCTTGTCGCGCCCGCCCCGCGGGTCGAGGGTCAGCAGGATCCTGCCGTGCAGGCGGTTCATGACCCCGGCGTTGCGTCGCAGCATGAAGAAGGACTGCAGGAAGGGGGAGTCCTCGGCGGTGGACAGCCGCAGGTGCTCGTCCTCGAAGTCGGCCATGGTCGCGGGGGCCGAGCGGAAGTTCATCGCCGGGAAGGGCGAGTCCTCGTTGAGGAAGGTCCAACCCGTGTCGGGCCCGTCCGCGCTCCCGAGCGGCCGCAGGCCGTACGGGAAGCCGCGCTCGTAGCGGCCCTCGCGCAGGGGCAGCGGCTCGGGCGGGCCGTCGCCCAGGCCGACGTCCACGAAGTAGGCCTCCCCGTCGATCCGTACGGTCAGGGTGAGGTGGTCGCCGCTCACGTCCTGGGAGTCCGTGTCCGCGCTCATGCCCCCGACGTGGCGGGCCACGTCGTACCCGAGGTGCTCCAGCAGCGCCGCGAAGGCGCCGTTGAGGTGGAAGCAGTAGCCGCCGCGCCCGGCGCCGATGCGGCGCACGGACAGCTCGGGGTCGATGCCCGGCGGCCGGCCCAGCTGGATCTCGGTGTTCTCGAACGGGATCCGCTCCAGATGGGCCCGCGTGAGCGCGAACAGCCCTTCGACGGAGGGGGATCCGGGCTCGGTGATGCCGATCCGCCCCAGGTACGCGGCGTATATGCCAGAGATGATCATGAACCTACACTAGATCGGACATCTCCCGGTGAGGGGCTATTTGTCGATGTCGCCGACCACGAAGAAGAGCGAGCCCAGGATCGCCACCATGTCGGCGACCAACTGCCCCGGCAGCAGCACCGCCAGCGCCTGGATGTTGTTGTACGAGGCGCTGCGCAGCTTCAGCCGGTAGGGGGTCTTCTCGCCCTTGGAGACGAGGTAGTAGCCGTTGATGCCGAGCGGGTTCTCGGTCCAGGCGTACGTGTGCCCCTCGGGCGCCTTCAGGACCTTGGGCAGGCGCTGGTTGATCGGCCCCGGCGGGAGGTCGTCCATCCGGTCCAGGCAGGCCACGGCGAGGTCGAGCGCGTTGTGGGTCTGGTCCAGCAGGACCTCGAAGCGGGCCAGGCAGTCGCCCTCGGTGCGGGTGACCACCTTCAGGACGTCCTGGAGCTCGCCGTAGGCCAGGTACGGCTCGTCGCGCCGCAGGTCGAAGTCGACGCCGGAGGCGCGGGCGATCGGGCCGGAGACCCCGTACGCGTGCACCGCCTCGGCGGACAGGACGCCGACCCCGCGCGTACGGGCGCGGAAGATCTCGTTCCCGTGGACCAGCTTGTCGTAGACGTCCATCCGGGTCCGGACGTCGGCGATCGCCGCACGGGCCCGGCCGAGCCAGCCGGCCGGGAGGTCCTCCTTGAGGCCGCCGACCCGGTTGAACATGTAGTGCATCCGGCCGCCGGAGATCTCCTCCATCACGGCCTGGAGCTCCTCGCGCTCGCGGAACGCGTGGAAGATCGGGGTGATTCCACCCAGTTCGAGGGGGTACGAGCCGAGGAACATCAGGTGGTTCAGCACCCGGTTCAGCTCGGCCAGCAGGGTCCGCATCCACACGGCCCGCTCGGGGACCTCCATGCCGAGCATCCGCTCGACGGCCATGACCACGCCCAGCTCGTTCGAGAACGCGGACAGCCAGTCGTGGCGGTTCGCGAGCATCACGATCTGCCGGTAGTCGCGGGCCTCGAAGAGTTTTTCCGCACCGCGGTGCATGTAGCCGACCACCGGTTCGGCACTGACGATCCGCTCGCCGTCCAGGACGAGGCGCAGGCGCAGCACGCCGTGCGTGGAAGGGTGCTGGGGGCCGATGTTGAGCACCATGTCGGTGCTCTCCGCCGCTCCGCCGATACCGACCGTGGTCTCCGTCATGCGGGCATTGTCTCAGCCCTAGGGTGGGCGCATGGAAACGGGGACAATGGGTGAGACGGACGGCCCCGCGTGGGTCGGGCTGCCCGGCGGGCTGCTCACACTGCGGCGGACGCTGCTGCTGATATGGACGGTGCTGCTCGCCGTCGTGACCGCCGTCGTACCGGGGCTGACGCTCGGCCCGGCATGGGCGGCCCTCGGGGCGATCTGGCTCGTGGTCCTGGCCTGGGGCTGGGTGCTCCTCGGCCGGAACTGGCGGTCCTGGCGCTACGCCGAACGCGCGGACGACCTGCTGATCAGCCGGGGCGTGCTGTGGCGGGAGGAGACCGTGGTGCCGTACGGGCGGATGCAACTGGTCGAGGTCACCTCCGGCCCGCTGGAGCGCCGCTTCGGCCTGGCCTCCGTACAACTGCACACGGCCGCGGCGGCCAGCGACGCCAAGATCCCCGGGCTGGCGCCGGCCGAGGCGGAGCGGCTGCGCGACCGGCTCACCGCCCTCGGCGAGGCAAGGTCGGCGGGCCTGTGAGCCCCGCTCCGGCCGACGGCGCCGACGAACCCGTCGTCGAACCCGCCGCCGAACCCGCGGCGGGCGATCCCACCCCGGGCGATCCCACCGTGAGCCGGCCCGCCGTGGAGCGCCGGCTGCACCCCTTCACCCCGCTGCGCCGCGCCTGGGTGCCGATCGCCGCGACCGTCGGCGTGCTCGCCCAGCAGGGCGACCAGGCCACGAGATGGGTGGCCGACCTGCCCGCTCTCCTGCGGGTGGCCTCGGTGGCCGGCCTGATCATGGTCTTCGGCGCCTACGGATTCCTCAGCTGGTGGTTCACCCACTACGCCATCACCGACACCGAACTGCGCATCCGCAGCGGGCTCTTCTTCCGGCGCACCGCGCACATCCGCCTCGACCGGCTCCAGGCCGTGGACGTCACCCGCCCCCTCCTGGCCCGGCTGACCGGCGTCGCGAGCCTGCGGCTCGACGTCATCGGCACCGAGGACAAGGACCAGCTGGCCTTCCTCGGCGAGAAGGAGGCCGTCGCCCTGCGCGCCGAGCTCCTGGCCCGCGCGGCCGGCTTCGCCCCCGAGGAAGCGGTGAGCCTGGGCGAGGCTCCCGAACGCGAACTGCTGCGCGTGACCCCGCGCGAGATCGTCGTGTCGCTGCTGCTCAACCTCGGCGTCTGGGCCCTGCTGGTCCCCGGGCTGACCGTGCCGGCCGTCGTGTGGTGGCTCAGCTCCAGCCCCTGGGCCGCCCTCGTCGCCGTGCTCCCGATGCTCGGCGCCGTCTGGGCGGGCACCGCGGGCCGTTTCCTCACCGAGTACGACTGGCGGGTCGCCGAGTCCCCCGACGGGCTGCGCCTGGACCACGGACTGCTGGACCGGGCCCACGAGACCGTGCCGCCGGGCCGTGTGCAGTGCGTACGGATCGTGGAGCCGCTGCTGTGGCGCCGGCGCGGCCTGGTCCGGGTGGAGCTGAAGGTGGCGGGCTCGAACAACACGGTGCTGATCCCCGTGGCCGCGAAGGACGCCGCCTTCGCCATGATCGCCCGGGTGCTGCCCGGCGTGGACCTGGCGGCCCTGTCCTTCTCGGGCTCCCCGCGGACCGGATCCCGCTGGGTGGTCCCGGTGTGGTGGAAGGGCTACGCGCTGGCGCTCTCCCCGGAGGTGTTCGCCGCCCGGCACGGCCGCCTGTGCCTGCGTACGGACGTCGTCCCGCACGCCAAGGTGCAGAGCGTCCGCTTCACGCAGGGCCCGTGGGCCCGCGCCCGCGGGGTCGCCGACGTCCACGTGGACACCGGCGCGAACTGCACGGTCACGGCCCGGCTCCGTCCGGAGCCGGAGGCCGCGACCCTGCTGCACGCCCAGGCCGCCCGCTCCCGCACCTCCCGGGCCTCGGCCCGACCGGACCGCTGGATGACGGCACCGGACCCGGCGGCGGAGCCAGGGACGTAGCGGGTGGAGGGGGCGGGGCCGAGCGGCGGGCGGGGGCGGAGACGGCCTAGCCGGCTCCGCCGCCCGCGCGGACCAGGCCCGTCTCGTACGCCAGGACCACGACCTGGACCCGGTCGCGCAGCCCCAGCTTGGTCAGGATCCGGCCCACATGGGTCTTCACCGTCGCCTCCGACAGGACCAGCCGGGCCGCGATCTCACCGTTCGACAGACCCTGCGCGACCAGCAGCATGACCTCGCGCTCGCGCTCCGTGAGCCGCTCGATCTCCTTGTTCCGCGGCTCCTGCGTGGTCGTCGGCAGCATCGGCGCGAAGCGGTCCAGCAGGCGCCGCGTCGTGGACGGGGCCACCACCGCGTCCCCGCTGTGCACCGAGCGGATGGCCGCGAGCAGCTCGCCCGGCGGGACGTCCTTCAGCATGAACCCGCTCGCGCCCGCCTTCAGGCCCGAGAAGGCGTACTCGTCCAGGTCGAAGGTGGTCAGGATGATCACCTTCGGGTGCTCCTCCGGCTCGCAGATCCGCCGCGTCGCCTCCACCCCGTCCAGCCTGGGCATGCGGACGTCCATCAGCACCACGTCCACCTTCGTGGCCCGCAGCACCTCCAGCGCCTCCAGGCCGTCGCCCGCTTCGGCGACGACCTCCATGTCCGGCTGGGCGGCGAGCACCATACGGAAACCGGTGCGCAGCAGCACCTGGTCGTCGACCAGCATCACGCGGATGGACATCAGTTACCTCGTCCTCGTCATCTCTTCTTCAGGGGAAGCAGTGCGCTGATCCGGAATCCGCCACCGGGCCGAGGCCCCGCGTCCAGGGTTCCGCCGACCATACCGATCCGCTCGCGCATGCCGATCAGCCCGTGCCCGGCGCCGTCCGCGCCGCCGTCCTCGTACAGCTCGTGGGCCGCGCCCCGGCCGTCGTCCTCGACCAGCAGGCCGAGCCCGTCGTCGAAGTAGACCAGCCGGACGCCGGCTTTGGCGTCGGGGCCGCCGTGCTTGCGGGTGTTGGTCAGCGCTTCCTGCACGATCCGGTACGCCGTCAGCTCGACCCCGCTGGGCAGCGGGCGCGGCGTGCCCTCCACCTCGAATTCCACCGCGAGCCCTGCCGCCCGTACCTGCTCGACCAGGACCTCGATCTGCTCGACGTCCGGCTGCGGCACGTAGTCCTCGGACTCCTGGGGTTCGCCGGTGCGCAGGACGCCCAGCAGCCGCCGCATCTCGGCCAGCGCCTGGCGCCCGGTGCCGGAGATGGTCTGGAGGGCTTCCTTGGCCTGCTCGGGAGCCGCGTCCATGACGTACGCGGCGCCGTCCGCCTGGACCACCATCACCGAGACGTTGTGCGCGACGACGTCGTGCAGCTCGCGGGCGATCCGGGCGCGCTCGGCGGCCACGGCCACCTTGGCCTGGGCCTCGCGCTGGTTCTCCAGGCGCTGGTTCCGCTCGACGAGCTGGGCGTAGTAGGCCCGGCGGGTGCGCAGGGAGTCGCCCAGCACCCAGGCGAGGACGAACGGGACGATGGCGAAGAGCATGAAGAGGATGTCGTCGCGGAAGTCGCCCTTGTCCACCTGGAAGCGCAGGGCGTACAGGGGGGAGGCGAGGAATCCGATGGCGAGCGCGGTACGGGAGAGCCGGCGCGAGACCTCGGCCGAGGCGGCGACCGTGTACAGGATGATCAGCATCGCGAGGTCGGCGTTGTTCACCTCGGTATGGGTGATCAGTTTGTAGACGCCCGTGCCGACGGCGAGCCAGAACATCGCCTGCGTCCACTTGCGGCGCAGGGCCACCACGAGGCTCATCGCGACCACCGCGGGGACGGCGAGCATCCGTGCGGTGACGCTGCTGAAACTGTCGTCGGCGACCTGCAGCATCCCGATCCCGAAGAGGAAGACAGCCCAGAAGCTGTCGACGCCCGTCGGGTGTCTGCGGAGGAAGTCGTAGAGGCGCTGCACGTAACCCAGAGTAGGGAACGCAGATAGGTGCTGGAGTCAACCAGAGGTGCGAACCTGACGCCTGGCGCGTACTCCCCTAGGTGGACGGATGCATAACCTTTGTCCGGTGAGCTCTCAGGGTGAAGGCGTGACCGCGGTCCGGTGGCGCGATGCGATGGAGGCCGCGCTGTACGGGCCCGACGGCTTCTACGTGCGCCCCGGCGGGCCGGGACCCGCCGGACACTTCCGTACCTCCGTGCACGCCTCCGCGCTGTACGCCGCGGCCGTGGCCCGGCTGCTGCGGTGGGTGGACGCCGAGCTCGGGCACCCGGCGGCGCTGGACCTGGTCGACGTCGGGGCCGGGCGGGGGGAGCTGCTGGCCGGGGTGCTCGCCGCGCTGGAACCGGGGACGGCCGCGCGGGTGCGTCCGTACGCCGTGGAACGGGCGGAGCGGCCGGCCGGGCTCGACCGGCGGATCCACTGGGTCGCGGCTCCGCCCGAAGGGACGACCGGGCTGCTGTTCGCCAATGAATGGCTGGACAACGTGCCGCTGGAGATCGCCGAGGACGGGCACTACGTACTGGTCGCCCCGGACGGTACGGAGAGCCTGGGCGACCCCCTGGACGGCGCGGACCGGGCCTGGCTGGAGCGGTGGTGGCCGGGCGGTGGCCGCGCCGAGATCGGCCGGGCCCGCGACGAGGCCTGGGCGGCCGCCGCCGGGACCCTGGAACGGGGCCTGGCGGTGGCGGTGGACTACGCCCACACCCGGGGCGCGCGGCCCCCGTACGGCACCCTGACGGGGTTCCGCGGCGGCCGGGAGGTCCCGCCGGTCCCGGACGGCTCCTGCGATGTCACCGCCCACGTGGCCCTGGACTCCTGCGCGGGGCCGGGGTCGCTCCTGCTGACCCAGCGCGAGGCCCTGGCGGCGCTCGGCGTCTCGGGCGCCCGGCCCCCACTGGCCCTGGCCGGGTCGGACCCGGTGGCCTACGTACGGGCCCTGTCGGCGGCCGGTGAGGCGGCGGAGCTCACGGACCGCGCCGGGCTGGGCGCCTTCGGCTGGCTGGTCCAGCCGCTCGGCGTCCCGGCCCCGGCCTGGCCGGGCGTCGCGGCGGCGTGACGTCAACCCGGCAGGCTGAGGCCGAGTTCGAACATCCCGCCGGGTCTAGAACTCCTCCGGGTGCAGTGGCGGGGCGATCCTGAAGCAGGCGGACTGCATGTCGTCGATGGTCACCACCGGCTCGGCGAAGAGTTCGAAGTTCCTGTGCCGGATGAATCGGTCCGGGAACTTCACGGACCGGAACGACGCCTGGTTCGGGTCGATTTCGGCCGCTTCGATGATGTAGGTCGATTCCTCGATGACCTCCGCCTTGACCTGGGGGTCGATGATCCCGGTGAAGAACTTGCTGTGGATGCGGAAGTCGTCGAACGTCGCGATGCGCAGACAGAACCCGGGCGGAGCAACTGCGCGTACCAGCATTCCTGTTCCGCCGAAGGTCACCAGACTGGGCCCGGTCCACTGGAACGTGGCGTCACGGCGGTCCTGTTCGGTTTCGATCTTGGCGATGTCGGCAAGGCCGCTGTGATCGATGATGAAAAAATCGGGCAAGTTGTTCGAGAACAGTGAAAGTTTGAGAACGGCCATGATGTCCGTCCTTCCGTGATGCGTGCATCTGGGCGAGTGTCCGAGTGATGAACCACTCGATGCGACATCAACCACCCCATGTGTGGGGACGGGCGTGGGAGCCGAGAAGGCCGTCACGCTACTGCGTCCATGCGGGTGAGAGCACTATGTCCATCATGCGCCGACGAGGGCGTGGATGCCAGCATTCACCACGGTTACGCGTTCAACCACACGACGGTGTCGGGGCACCGCACTTGATGCAGGTGAGGGGCGCCCGGCAGACGCGCGGAGGGCCGGGATCCAGTGGCGGATCCCGGCCATCCGCCTCACCTGCTCACCCTCTACCGGGTGACCTCGTCGTGGCCCTGGTGGAGGCCGCCGCCGCTGCCCGAGCCGCCCGTGGGCTGCGAGACGACCGGCTTCGACAGCGGGGCCAGGTCGTGCGCGTAGTGGCCGACCGCGTCCGCGATGACGTCGACGTTGATGTCGAGCGCCTTCTGGTCGATGTTGGTGATGTCGTCACCCTTGCCGTGGTAGTTCACGTCGTAGGCGACGCCCGCCTGGCCGCCGAACTTCGCTGCCTGCTCCGGGGACTTGATGCCCTCGGCACCGGTGAAGGTGCCGCCGGAGGGGATGCCGACCTCGATGAAGGGGCCGTAGTCCGAGCGGCCCGAGAAGTCGGTGCCCTCGTGCGGGATCTTCTTGGAGTCGAGGAAGTCGTTGATCCCCTTCTCCAGCTGGGCGGAGCCCGCCGGGCCGGGGCCCGCGCCGGTCGCGTCCGAGTCGTCGCCGTCGTAGACGAAGTAGGCGGCGTTCGGCGAGGCGATCATGTCGAAGTTCAGATAGAGCTTGATCTGCTTCTTCTGGGCGTCCGTCAGTCCGGCGACGTACGCCTCGGAGCCGAGCAGGCCGAACTCCTCCGCCGACCACCAGGCGAACTTGACCTTGTTCTTGACCTTCTTCTGTTCGCTCGCGAGCCGCTGGGCGACCTGGAGGATGCCCGCCGAGCCGGAGCCGTTGTCGTTGATGCCCGGGCCGGCCGCGACCGAGTCGAGGTGCGAGCCGAGGAAGACGGTGTTGTTCTCGTCGCCGCCCTTGGTCTCGGCGATGACGTTGAAGGTCTTGCGGTTCTCGCGCAGCTCACGGATGTCGAGGGTGAGCTCGACCGGACCGGCGGCGGCCTCGGCGGTCAGCTTCTCGCCGTCCTCCTGGGTGATGCCACCCGTCGGGATCTTGCCGAGGGTCGGGTCGCCGAGGGTGCCGTTCAGGCCGCCCGTGGTGTTGTTGAAGATGACCGCGCCGAGCGCCCCGGCGGCCGCCGCGTTCTGCTGCTTCACCGCGAAGGTGCAGCCGCCGCGCTTGATCAGGGCGATCTTTCCGGTGAAGGTGCCGGAGGCGAAGTCGCCCGGCTCGCAGCCGTTCGTCCCGTCCGCGTCGACCGGGGCCACGGCGACCTGGGCCGTCACACCGCCCTCCGGGGAGTTCGCCGTGTAGGTCATCAGGTGGATCGGGACGTCGCGCTCGTTCGTGCCGCCCACGGTCAGCTTCTCCTCGACCGTCTCGACGTAGACGAAGTCGAACTCGTTGCGGGTGACCTGGTACCCGGCCGCCTTCATGACCGCCTCGATGTACTTGGCCGACTGTTCGTGGCCCTTGGATCCGGCCGCGCGGTTGCCGTTGTTGTAGTCGGCGAGCGACTGGAGCACCTTGAGGTGGTTGTAGGCGCCCTTGCCGGTCGCGTCCTTGACCAGCTTCCGGGCGAGCGCGTCACCCCGGGCGGCGTCGCTCTGCGGGCTCCCGGTGGCTCCGGCCGGTCCGGCCAGCAGCAGCGGCGAGACGAGGGCTACGGCTGCCAGGGCGGCGGTTGCTGCGGCTATACGTCGTGAGGGCATGAAGGTCCTTCCACGGCAAAGGCGAGCAGGGCAGGGCGGAGCAGGGCACAGCAAGGTGGAGCGTGGCGGTGCGCGTGAGCAGATGTGGTGCGCGTTACGTGGGGGATCGGTGGACGCACGTTAGACAGCAAGTGGCCACCATGGCCAGAGTTTTCGCTGATTCCGGTTTATGAATTCCGTATATCGGTGAATCTGGGCCGCCCAAATCAAGCCAAAGGTGCGGTGGTTCGTCCTAGCGGAGGACGCCCTCGATGAAGTCCGATCCGATGCGCGCGACGGCCGGCAGATCCAACTGGTGCTGGGCGTACCGACCCTGACGCCGCGTGTGCATCAGACCGGCCTTCTTCAGGACGGCCAGATGCCGCGACACCTCCGGCGCGGTGATCCCGTACACGGTCGCCAGCTCGCTCGTCGTGAACGGGGCCCGCGCCAGACTCCGGCACAGCATCATCCGCATCGGATGCGCCAGCGCCTCCATCCGCCGCTGGAGCAGCTCCACCGAGCCGGGCTCGGAGGTCAGTTCGGGGGAGCCGAGCGGATAGTGGACCACCGGCCGCCAGCCCGGCGCGTGCAGCACCAGCAGGTGCGGCCAGCCGAAGTTGGTCGGTACGAAGACCAGGCCGGCGCCTATTCGGGGATCGGTCGCGGTCGTCGATCCGTGGACCATCTTGTCGGCGGTGATGGTCGTGCCGCCCGCGTCGACGCTCAGCGCCGCCGAGACCTCCTTGAGCACGGTCGGCAACCCCTTGCGGCGCAGCACCTCCGTCTTGTGCCGGGCGTCGGCGCTCTGCCCGGGCTCGACGCGCTTCCACGTCTCGGCGAAGAAGGCCTCGTCGCAGTCCTCCAGGAGACGCCGCATCCACACCCGGACGGAGGCCGTGTCGTCGAGCAGCCGGATGGAGAAGTCCAACTGGCGCGGGCCACGGGCGGCGGCCGTCTCCAGCGCCTTGGCCCGCGCCGCCGGGTTCGCCAGCGGCGAGGAGGACGGGCCGCCCTCGTTGTAGAGCGCCAGCCAGCACTGTTCCAGAGCAGCCCGCACGAACCGCTCGTCGTCCAGCCGGTCCAGCACGTCCAGCGCCTCGGCCAGCGTCGCGGCGGGCTGCCCGGTCCCGCCGGGCAGCCCGGCGAACGGCATGAAGATGTCGGAGAAGGAGCTCCGCCACATGAAGTCGGCCTCCAGCAGCCGGTCCGCGAGGCACGGATCGAGCGAGGCGGCGGTGGCGGTGGTCCAGGAGCTCAGCCCGGGGTGGTGCGCGGGCTGGGAGAGCGCGTGCAGGGCCATGCAGAGCTCGGCGAGCGGGGAGGGCGCGAACGTGATCCGCTCGGTGGGCAGGCCTGCGATGTCGATGGTGACGCTCATCAGGCCATTCTGTCGTTCCGCGCACCACGGGGACGCCGAGGTGGGTCTGTCGGCCCCGCCGTACGGGTGGCCGCGGCCGGTCCGGCGCGGCGGCCGGACGAGTGATCATCCGCGGCGCGAAGGCCTGGTCGGGCCGTCGATTGACGGGGAACGTCAACTGTCGTGCGGGATGCCGCCGACGGGGTGAGGCTTGACTCATGACCGCCATCGAGCAGTACATGATCGACACCTACCGGGCCTCCCAGCAGGGCGCCCCGATGCCCCCGCCGCCCGGCCGCGACGACGTCGCCGTGATCCGCTCGCTCCGCACGTACGAGCAGGCCAGAGCCGTCATGGAAGGCAGACCGGCCCGCCACCCCTGGCGTGCCGCCCTGCGCCGGATACTGGTCCGCCCGCGGGCGTGCTGATCCGGCGGGGGCCCCTGCTAGGCCGTCTCTTCCGGATCTTGCCGGGCCCGGCCCGCCCGGCACGGCACCTCGCCGCGTTGTCGGGGCACCCGAGTACGTCCGGTACACGGGCGCCCCTCCGCCTTGCGAGGCACCGCACCGGACGACCCGGGCCCACCCGACAAGATCCGAAAGAGACGGCCTAGTCGAAACTGGGCGCGTTGCGCTGGTACACCAGCCGCAGCCCGATGAGCGTCAGCCACGGCTCGTGGTCGTCGATCACCGAGGACTCGCCCAGCACCATCGGAGCCAGCCCGCCCGTCGCGATGACCCGCACGTCGTCCGGGTTCCCGTGCGGCCCGGCCAGCTCCTTCGCCATCCGGGTCACGACCCCGTCGACCTGCCCCGCGAAGCCGTAGACCACGCCCGACTGCATCGCCTCGACCGTGGACTTCCCGATCACGTTGCGCGGCCGCGCCAGCTCGATCTTCCGCAGCTGGGCACCCCGTACGCCGAGCGCGTCCATCGAGATCTCGATGCCCGGGGAGATCACCCCGCCCACGTACTCGCCCTTCGCGGACACCGCGTCGAAGGTGGTCGCCGTACCGAGGTCGACCACGATCGCCGGGCCCCCGTAGAGCTCGACCACCGCGACCGCGTTCACGATGCGGTCCGCGCCGACCTCCTTGGGGTTGTCCATGAGGATCGGCACGCCCGTCTTGGTGCCCGGCTCCACGATCACCGCGGGCACGTCGCCGTAGTAGCGGCGGGTCACCTCGCGGAGCTCGTGCAGGACCGACGGCACCGCCGAGCAGATCGCGATGCCGTGGATCCCGTCGCCGAGCTCGCTGCCGAGCATCGGGTGCATGCCCATCAGCCCCTGCAGGAGCACGGCCATCTCGTCGGCCGTGCGCTGCGGGTCGGTCGAGATGCGCCAATGCTCGACGATCTCGTCACCGTCGAACAGGCCCAGGACCGTATGGGTGTTGCCTACGTCGATGGTGAGGAGCACGGGTTACACCGCCTCGCGCAGATCGAGCCCGATGTCCAGGATCGGCGAGGAGTGGGTCAGCGCGCCGACCGCCAGGTAGTCCACGCCCGTCTCCGCGTACGAACGGGCGGTGTCCAGGGTGAGCCGGCCCGAGGACTCCAGCACCGCACGGCCGGCCACCAGGGCCACGGCCTCCGCGGTCTGCTCGACCGTGAAGTTGTCCAGCAGGATCAGGTCGGCGCCGGCCTCCAGGACCTCGCCGATCTGCTCCAGCGTGTCGACCTCGACCTCGAT
This sequence comes from Streptomyces sp. BF23-19, assembly GCF_041106355.1. Taxonomy (NCBI): domain Bacteria; kingdom Bacillati; phylum Actinomycetota; class Actinomycetes; order Kitasatosporales; family Streptomycetaceae; genus Streptomyces; species Streptomyces sp. BF23-19. The sequence goes on from NZ_JBGBPT010000051.1 coordinate 21,722, forward strand.
GGGGACCTCCGGGAAGGCCTCGCGCACGGCCTTGAAGGCCTGCGCGACACCGCCCGCCGCCACCACGTGGTTGTCCTTGACCAGCGCCGCGTCCGAGAGCGACATCCGGTGGTTGACGCCGCCACCGCAGCGCACCGCGTACTTCTCCAGCGAACGCAGGCCCGGCGTGGTCTTGCGGGTGTCACGGACCTTCGCCGAGGTGCCCTCCAGCACGTCGGCCCAGCGGCGGGTGGCCGTCGCGATGCCCGACAGTCGGCACATGATGTTCAGCGCGCTGCGCTCCGCCGTGAGCAGGTCACGGGTGCGCGAGCGCACGGAGAGCAGCAGCTGACCGGCGGTGACGGTGTCGCCGTCCTCCGCGTGCCGCTCGACCTCGAAGGCCTCCGTGCAGACCACGGAGAACACGGCCTCGGCGATCCGCAGACCGGCCACGACACCGTCCTCGCGCGCGACGAAGTCGGCGACGGCCTCGGCCTCCTCCGGCACGGTCGCGACGGTCGTCACGTCCACACCGCCGTCCAGGTCCTCCGACAGCGCCATGTGCGCGATGTCCTCGACCTCGATCGGGTCCAGGCCGGCGTCGGCCAGCAACTGCGCCAGCGCCGGGTCCAGGCCGCTCTCCTCGCCGTCACCGCAGGCGCAGTCGTCGCCGCAGCCGCCGTCGTTCTGGTCGATCAGGGGAAGTTCGGGGGTGCTCACGGTCACTGCTCCAGGCTCGGGTTGCTCAGGGGGTGCACGGACGGGAAGTCCGCGGAGTCGGTGGGTACGACGACCAGGGCGCGCTTCTCGGTCGCCGAGAGCCGGACGACGAGATGGCGGCGCCACTGGGCATCGTCCCGCTCGGGGTGGTCCTCACGCCAGTGGCAGCCACGGGTCTCCACCCGCCGCTGCGCCGCGGCGACCAGGACCCGCGCCACGCACAGCAGGTTCGTGGCTTCCCAGGTGTCCACGCCCGGCTCGGCGGTCTTGCCGTGCGCCTCGAGGTCGTTCAGGGCGGTGGCGTACAGCGCTTCGAGGGCGTCGGCCGCGGCATCGAGCGAAGCGGCGGAGCGGAGCACGCCCGCGCCCTCCGTCATGATCCGCTGGACCTCGTACCGGGCACCGCCGGGCTGCAGCGGACCGGTCGCCGGGACCGGTATCCCCGGGCCGCTGCCGGCGGCCCGCTCCGCGACGATGTCCTCGGCGATCCGCTCGGCGAAGACCAGCCCCTCCAGCAGGGAGTTGGAAGCCAGCCGGTTCGCGCCGTGCACACCGGTGCAGGCGACCTCGCCGCAGGCGTACAGGCCGGGGACCGTGGTCCGCCCGTGCAGGTCGGTCCGGACGCCGCCGGACGCGTAGTGCGCGGCGGGCGCCACCGGGATGGGCTCGGTCACCGGGTCGATGCCGTGGGAGCGGCAGGCGGCCAGGATGGTCGGGAAGCGCTGCTCCCACATCCGCGCGCCGAAGTGCCGGGCGTCGAGGTACATGTGCTGCGCGCCCTGCTCCTGCATGCGGCGCATGATGCCCTTGGCGACGATGTCGCGGGGCGCCAGCTCGGCCAGCTCGTGCTGCCCCTGCATGAAGCGCACGCCGTCCGCGTCCACGAGGTACGCGCCCTCGCCCCGGACCGCCTCCGACACCAGCGGCTGCTGGCCCTCGGCATCCGGGCCGAGGAAGAGCACCGTCGGGTGGAACTGCACGAATTCGAGGTCGGAGACCTCGGCGCCGGCCCGCAGCGCGAGCGCCACGCCGTCACCGGTGGACACCGACGGGTTGGTGGTCGCGGAGAAGACCTGGCCCATGCCGCCGGTCGCGAGGATCACGGCGGGCGCGTGCACGGCGCCGACCCCGTCGTGCTGGCCCTCGCCCATGACGTGCAGGGTGACACCGGCCGTACGGCCCTGCGCGTCCTGCAGCAGGTCCAGTACGAGGGCGTTCTCCACGGTCTCGATGCCCGCGGCATGGACCGCCTCGACGAGCGCCCGGGAGATCTCGGCGCCGGTGGCGTCGCCGCCCGCGTGCGCGATCCTGCGGCGGTGGTGCCCGCCCTCGCGGGTCAGTTCTATCTCGCCGGTCTCCGTGGAGGTGTCGAAGACCGCGCCGGTGGCCATCAGCCGCCGTACCGCGTCGGGACCCTCGGTGACGAGCAGCCGGACGGCCTCCTCGTCGCACAGGCCCGCACCGGCGACCAGGGTGTCGTCGAGGTGCTGCTCGGGGGTGTCGCCCTCGCCGAGGGCCGCGGCGATACCGCCCTGGGCCCAGCGGGTGGAGCCGTCGTCGAGCCGGGCCTTGGTGACCACGACGGTACGGCGGCCCCCGGCGGCGCAGCGCAGCGCGGCGGTCAGGCCCGCCACGCCGGAACCGACGACCACGACGTCGGCGTCGAGGGACCAGCCGGGGGCCGGTGCGTGCAGCCGTATGCCGGTGCCTGCGCCTGCCCCGCCCGACGGGATGCCTCTGCCTGGGGTGCTCACGAGTGTGCTCCGAATTCCAATGGGATGTTGTCGATCAGCCGGGTCGCGCCCACCTTCGCGGCGACGGCCAGCACGGCCTGCCCGGTGAAGTCCTGACCGGTCTCGGTGAAGTCCAGCGGGTCGACCAGCGCCAGGTAGTCCAGCACGAGCGGCGGCTCGTGGCGGCCCGCCTCGTCCAGGACGTGCAGCGCGGCGGCCCGTACGGCGTCCGGCAGCCCGGAGCCGGCCGCGGAGACGGCCGCCGAGACGGCGTGCGCGTCGGCGGAGGCGCGGATCTCGCCGAGGCGGGCCAGGGCGGTGGCCCGCTCGTCGCTGGCCGGTGAGGCCTCGGCGCGGGCGCGCAGCGCGGCCTGCGCGGCGAGCCGGTCGCGGCCGGCGAACAGGGCGCGCGACAGGGCCAGGGCGGTGCCCCGCTCGGCGGCCGAGAGGTAGCGGTTGCGGGACGACAGCGCGAGCCCGTCCGCCTCACGGACGGTCGGTACGCCGACCACCTCGACGGGGAAGTTCAGGTCGGTCACCATCCGCCGGATCAGCGCCAGTTGCTGCGCGTCCTTCTGGCCGAAGAGCGCCAGGTCGGGGCGGGTGAGGTGGAGCAGCTTGGCGACGACGGTCAGCATCCCGTCGAAGTGCCCGGGGCGGGTGGCCCCTTCGAGGCGCTCGCCCATCGGGCCGGCGGTGATCCGCACCTGCGGGTCGCCGCCCGGGTAGACCTCGTCGACCGCGGGGGCGAACACCGCGTCTGCGCCCGCCTCTTCGGCGATCCCCAGGTCCGCTTCGAGAGTGCGCGGGTACCGGTCGAGGTCCTCGCCCGCCCCGAACTGCAACGGGTTGACGAAGACGGTGACGACGACCTGCCCCTCGGGTCCGGCCAGTTCGCGGGCCGTGCGGATCAAGGTGGCATGGCCCTCGTGGAGGGCCCCCATGGTCATCACCACGGCCCGGCGGCCGGTGCGCGACAGCTTGTGCAGCTCCTCGGCGGTGTGCAGCAGCAGGTCGGTCACCGGTCGCCTCCGTCGGACTCCGTGTCGGCGAGCACACCGAGCAGGTCCTCGGCGAGTTCGGGCTTGAGCAGACCGTGGGCGAGGGCCCGGTCCGCGGTGGTGCGGGCCATCGCCAGGTACCCGGCGACCGCGCCGGGCGCGTGCCGGCGCAGCTCCGAGACGTGCGCGGCGACCGTCCCGGCGTCCCCGCGGGCCACCGGCCCGGTCAGGGCGGCGTCACCGGAGCGCAGGGCGTTGTCGAGGGCCGCGCCGAGCAGCGGGCCCAGCATCCGGTCGGGGTGCTCCACCCCGGCCTTGGCCAGCAGTTCCATCGACTGGGCGACCAGGGTGACCAGGTGGTTCGCGCCGAGGGCCAGGGCCGCGTGGTAGAGCGGACGGTTCTCCTCCGCGATCCACTCGGGCTCCCCGCCCATCTCGATGACCAGGGCCTCCGCGGCCAGGCGCAGCTCCTCGGGGGCGGTGACGCCGAAGGAGCAGCCGGCGAGCCGCTGCACGTCGACCTCGGTGCCCGTGAAGGTCATCGCCGGGTGCAGGGCCAGCGGGAGGGCGCCCGCGCGGCGCGCGGGGTCGAGCACGGAGGTCCCGTACCGGCCGGAGGTGTGCACGAGGAGCTGTCCGGGCCGGATCGCGCCGGTCTCGGCGAGGCCCTCCACGAGCAACGGCAGCGCGTCGTCGGGGACGGTCAGGAGCACCAGGTCGGAAAGCTCCAGCACCTGCGCGGGCGGTACGAGCGGCACATCGGGCAGCATCCGGGCGGCCCGCCGCACGGACGTGTCGGACACTCCGGAGACGGCGACGGGCCGGTGCCCGGCCTGCTGGAGCGCACACGCCAGCGCGGGACCGACGCGGCCGGCTCCGACGACGCCGACGGCGAGCCGGGCAGGGCGTGGCTGCTGTGATGGATTCACGCGGGGAGGGCCCTTCCGTTCCAGTCCGCGGGGGGTACCGGACGATACGCCGCCATGCTAGCTCCTGGGGCAGTTGGCCGGTCGGCGGCGAGTGGAGCGAGGATCTTTGCCCATGAGTGACAACAGCGAGGACACCGAACGTACGAAGCGGCTGGTCGCGGCCTGGCGCGGGGCGGAGCGGAGGCTGTCGCGCAGCCTGCTGGAGCCCACCGTGGGGGAGCTGCTCGACTCGCTCGCCGAGGCCCCGTACGACATGGACGGGCCGGCCGACGTCTACGGCGACGGGGTCGTCACCGCACTGGAGAGCAAGGTCGCCGAGCTGCTGGGCACCGAGGACGCGGCGTTCTTCCCCAGCGGCACGATGGCCCAGCAGATCGCGCTGCGCTGCTGGGCGGGCCGGACCGGGAACCCGGTGGTGGCCCTGCACCCGATGAGCCATCCGGAGCGCTGGGAGGACGAAGCCCTGTCGACCGTCTCCGGACTGCGCGTGACGCACCCGACGACGGAGGCCCGCCAGCCGTCGGCGGAGGAGGTCGAGGCGCTGCGGGAGCCCTTCGGGACGCTGATGGTGGAGCTGCCGCTGCGGGAGGCGGGCTTCCTGCTGCCCACCTGGGAGGAGCTGGAGGCGCTCACCGAAGCGGCCCGGGAGCGGGACGCGGTCGTCCACTTCGACGGGGCCCGGCTGTGGGAGTCCACCGTCCACTTCGGGCGCACCCTGCCGGAGATCGCGGGCCTGGCGGACTCGGTGTACGTCTCGTTCTACAAGTCGCTCGGCGGCCTGAGCGGGGCGGCGCTGGCGGGGCCCCGGTCCTTCGTGGAGGAGACCAGGGTCTGGCGGCACCGCTACGGCGGCCAGATCTTCCGGCAGTTCCCGCAGGCCCTGTCGGCGCTGGCCGGACTGGAACGGGAACTGCCCCGGCTGCCGTCGTACGTGGCGCAGGCGCGGATGGTCGCGGGGGCGCTGCGCTCGGCCTTCGCGGATTCGGGGGTTCCGTGGGCCCGGATCCACCCGGAGGAGCCGCACACCCACCAGTTCCAGGTGTGGCTCCCGTACGAGCCGGACCGGCTGACGGAGGCGGGCCTGCGACAGGCCGAGGAGACGGGCACGGTCCTCTTCCGCCGCTGGTCCGCCGAGGGCCCGCCGGGCCTGGCGGTGACGGAACTGGAGATCACGCGGCCCGGCCTGTCCTGGACGGAGTCCGACGTCCACGAAGCGGTCTCGGCCTTCGTGGCCCGCATCTGACGGATCGGCCTCACCGGCGTTCGAGGCGCGGGTCGGGGACGGGCTCCGCGCAGCGGTACCCACCCCACCCCCGCCCTCGGGAGGGAAGCGGCGAAACACCGAATTCCCCGAAGTCGTCGGCGCGGACCGGCCACGGCGTTACCGTCATTGACGGCAATTACCGGCCACCGCGCCCGGATGGAGACACCATGACCACTCAGCCCGTGTGGCGGAAGTCCTCGTTCTGCAGTGAGGGCGACGCCTGCGTCTACGTCGCCACGGCCCCCGGGGCCCTCGTCAAGGTCGCCGACCGCGCCGACCCCGCCCACCTCGTCCTGGCCACCACCCAGGCCGCCTGGGCCGACTTCCTGCGCGCGGTCAAAGAGACCGGCTGAGGGACCCGCCGAGCGCGCCGCACCCGCGATCAGGGGATTTTGTCCGATTAGCGCGTATCTTCGGCCCATGCCCACGCCCTACGGATCCCGCGGCGGCATGGCGTTCGGCGCCGCTGAGCTGCACCTGCTCAGGCGCCTCCTCGCCCACGCCCTTCAGTCCTCCTCGGCCCCCCTGGCGGCCGAGGAGGTCCAGGACTGCCTGCGCCTCGCGCAATCGGTGGACGAAGCGGTCCAGGAGGCGGGCCGACTCAGAGCGTTCCTCCTCGCGGACCTCGCCCGCTACCGAGGCGCCCTGCCCGGCAGCCTCTCCGGCTACCTGGAGCTGCTGCAGGACGCCCTTGCCGCCGGGTACGAACCGGAGCCCGACGACCTCGCCGCCCTGCGCGCGCTCCGCGCCAATCCGGTAGCCGCCGCGCTGCTGGAACGGGTCCGCACGGTCGCGGAGCGCTCCGTACGCCGGCGGCTGTCGACCGCCCCCGCGCCCCGGACCCGGCTGCTGGCCCTGGCCGGCGGCAAGGAGAAGGACGACCAGCCGGCCCGCCCGGCACCGAACCCCAAGGAGCCGCCGCGTCCGGAGCGGCCGATTCCGACCCCCGGTGAGGTGTTCCCGCCACGCCGCAAGCCCACCCCGCCCCCGGAGGCCGGGCTGGCCGCCGGGTAGCTACGCTGTGGGGCATGGACTATGTCTCCGCGCTCGTGCCCCCCCTCGTGATGGCCACGTTCTTCATCGCTCTCGTCGTGACGATCGTGAAGAGCCAGGGCGGTTCCAACAAGGCCAAGGAAGACGCGGCCGTCGACGCCGTGCTCTCCCGGGCCGAAGCCACCCAGCAGCAGAAGTAACCCCGTCGGGCGTGCGGCTTCACCGGCCGCGCGCCCGATTTTTCTGCGCGTTGCCGAGCGAATAGTCGGGCAATTCCGCACAAGCCGCACTATCGTGCTGGTGTGCCTCGCCCCTTGGGAGATCTCGAAGACGCCGTCATGACACGGGTGTGGCAGTGGAACCGCCCGGTCACCGTGCGAGAAGTACTGGAAGACCTCCAGCAGGAACGGTCCATCGCGTACACCACGGTCATGACCGTTATGGACAATCTCCATCAGAAGGGCTGGGTCCGCCGGGAAGCCGAAGGCCGCGCCTATCGATATACGGCGGTCTCCACCCGCGCCGCCTACTCGGCCGCACTGATGAACGAAGCCTGGTCGACGAGCGACAACCCCGCGGCCGCCCTCGTGGCCTTCTTCGGCATGATGTCCGCGGAACAGCGGGAAGCCCTCCGGGACGCCGTGCGCGTCGTCCAGTACGACGACGGGTCGGGCGCGGACGCCGCCCCCGAACCCACCGCTCCGCCCGTGGCCGAAGGGGAGTCCGACGAGCGCCCGCAGGAGCCGGGGCGATAACGTCCGCAGCCATGGGAGAGTTTTCCACTGCACATGCAGAAACAGTGACGATCCGCCGTGCCCGGACGCGTGATGTTCCCGCGCTGCGCCGCCTCCTCGACCAGTACGTGCAGCAGCGGATCCTGCTCGACAAAGCTCCGGTCGTCCTTTACGAGGACATCCAGGAGTTCTGGGTCGCGGAACGAGAGTCCGACGGTCAGGTCGTCGGCTGCGGCGCTCTCCACGTGATGTGGGAAGACCTTGCCGAAGTACGCACTCTCGCCGTCGACCGGGGCTTGAAGGGTGCCGGCGTCGGGCATCAGGTGCTGGAGCAGTTGTTGCGTACCGCCCGCACCCTCGGGGTGAGCCGGGTTTTCTGCCTCACCTTCGAAGTCGAGTTCTTCGCGAAGCACGGCTTCGTCGAGATCGGCGAGACCCCGGTCAAGACCGATGTCTACATGGAGCTGCTCCGTTCCTATGACGAGGGTGTCGCCGAGTTCCTCGGTCTCGAACGAGTGAAGCCGAACACCTTGGGCAACAGTCGGATGCTTCTGCACCTCTGATCGATGGCCTCAGCTTTTCCGGCGCTCGTGTACCTGTGGCCTATGTCCGAATCGCGTACGTTTCCCGCCCTGTTGCGGTCTCGAACCTCTCCCCGGGGGTTTGTGTTTTCCAGGCAAAAGCGGTTTCCTTTCCGCGTACTGCTTTTCGATGAAAGGAAATCCCGGTGGCACAGAAGGTTCAGGTCCTTCTTGTCGACGACCTCGACGGCGGCGAGGCGGACGAGACGGTGACGTTCGCTCTGGATGGCAAGACCTACGAGATCGACCTCACCACCGCCAACGCTGAAAAGCTCCGCGGTCTGCTCGACCCGTACACCAAGGGCGGCCGCCGCACCGGTGGCCGCGCGTCCACCGGTCGCGCCAAGGGCCGTACGGCCGTGGCGTCCGGCAACCCGGACACCGCGGAGATCCGCGCCTGGGCGAAGTCCCAGGGCCTCAGCGTCAACGACCGCGGCCGCGTACCGCAGGACATCCGCGACGCCTACGAGAACCGGGGCTGACCCGTCAGGGACTGACCCGGCCGGCCCGCGAGGGAGGCCCGGCCACGGCGCTCCGCAAGGGCGTCCGGCGCCGGAGCCGCGCGCGGTGGCATTCCGTCGCCGCCGCGGAGACCAGGCGCACGAGATCGGGACCGGCGCCCACCCGCCCGGGACCGGCACCCTGTCCGGGACCGGACAGGGCAGGCAGAAGTGCCTCGCACCCCTGCTCGGGGGGCCGTAGCCACACGGCGGCCCCCCGGGGACTCCCGTCCCGTACGGCATGCCCCGGTGGCACCGGGGCGGTGATCCGGCCACCCGCACCCAGGGCGGTCAGATCAAGGGCGACCCCGCCCCATTCCAGCCAGTCCAGCAGCCCGTCCAGTTCCTCCGCGCCGCCCGCGGCCACCAGGAACCGCATCCGGCGCCCCATGAGGGCCACCGGGCCCGTGGCGACCGGCCTGCGCAGCAGCGCGGCCCCCGCGTCGGACGGCAGCTCCAGCACGTCGAACCGGACCCCGGTCACGAGCTGGGCCGGCGGCCCGCCCGTGACGGTCCAGCCGAGCACTCTCCCGTACCAGGAGGCGTACGCGTCCTCCTCGGGCGTCGGGCGGGGCAGCGGCACGAGCGGCTGGGCGAGCGGCAGGGTGACGGCCATGTCCGGAGCAACTTCCGAAACGCCTCGGGGTTACGCTCAATGTGACAGACCGCACTCATCACCATGCGGAACGTAAACCTCCGTGGACTCCCGAGTCCGCATTCGGGACGCAACTGTGTTCGCCCTTAGCGGAGGGAACCGGTGCCACCGGCATGGAGTGTCAGTCCTTACGGGTAAGACATTCCTAGTGGATCGGGGCGACACGCTGATTTGACGGGCCTCCGTTCGCCATCGGCGTACACGCATGACGGGTATCTGCCTGGCCTGCGGGAACATCGTCTCGCACCATCGAGTTGGAGCAGTTGTCGGCTCTTCAAGCCGGTTTTCCCGCTGATGCAGGGGTGAGCCGTGGACGGATGTCGGCAGTTGGAATGAGCTGTCCCGCCCCACGGGACTAGCATGCGGAAGGACAGGGCGGGGACCGACCCCGAACTGCCCGACCGCTCTGAGGAGCGATAAACGATGTTCGAGAGGTTCACCGACCGCGCGCGGCGGGTTGTCGTCCTGGCTCAGGAAGAAGCCCGGATGCTCAACCACAACTACATCGGCACCGAGCACATCCTCCTGGGCTTGATCCACGAGGGTGAGGGTGTCGCCGCTAAGGCCCTGGAGAGCCTCGGGATTTCGCTCGAGGCTGTTCGCCAGCAGGTTGAGGAGATCATCGGTCAGGGGCAGCAGGCCCCGTCCGGTCACATCCCCTTCACCCCGCGGGCGAAGAAGGTCCTGGAGCTTTCGCTCCGAGAGGCCCTCCAGCTCGGCCACAACTACATCGGCACCGAGCACATCCTGCTCGGCCTGATCCGCGAGGGCGAGGGCGTCGCCGCCCAGGTCCTCGTGAAGCTGGGCGCCGATCTCAACCGAGTCCGGCAGCAGGTCATCCAGCTGCTCTCCGGCTACACCGGTGGAGGCAAGGAGTCGGCCACGGCCGGCGGCCCGGCCGAGGGCACGCCCTCGACCTCGCTCGTCCTGGACCAGTTCGGCCGCAACCTCACCCAGGCGGCCCGCGAATCCAAGCTCGACCCGGTCATCGGGCGCGAGAAGGAGATCGAGCGGGTCATGCAGGTGCTGTCCCGCCGTACGAAGAACAACCCGGTCCTCATCGGCGAGCCCGGCGTCGGCAAGACCGCCGTCGTCGAGGGCCTGGCCCAGGCGATCGTCAAGGGCGAGGTTCCCGAGACGCTCAAGGACAAGCACCTCTACACGCTTGACCTCGGCGCCCTGGTCGCGGGTTCCCGCTACCGCGGTGACTTCGAGGAGCGCCTGAAGAAGGTGCTCAAGGAGATCCGCACCCGCGGCGACATCATCCTGTTCATCGACGAGCTCCACACCCTCGTGGGTGCGGGCGCCGCCGAGGGCGCGATCGACGCCGCCAGCATCCTCAAGCCCATGCTGGCCCGTGGTGAGCTCCAGACCATCGGTGCCACGACGCTCGACGAGTACCGCAAGCACCTCGAGAAGGACGCGGCCCTCGAGCGCCGCTTCCAGCCGATCCAGGTGGCGGAGCCTTCCCTCCCCCACACGATCGAGATCCTCAAGGGCCTGCGCGACCGCTACGAGGCCCACCACCGCGTCTCCATCACGGACGAGGCCCTCGTCCAGGCGGCGACGCTGGCGGACCGGTACATCTCGGACCGCTTCCTCCCGGACAAGGCGATCGACCTGATCGACGAGGCCGGCTCCCGGATGCGCATCCGCCGGATGACCGCGCCGCCGGACCTCCGCGAGTTCGACGAGAAGATCGCGGGCGTGCGCCGCGACAAGGAGTCGGCCATCGACTCCCAGGACTTCGAGAAGGCGGCGTCTCTCCGTGACAAGGAGAAGCAGCTGCTGGCGGCGAAGACCAAGCGCGAGAAGGAATGGAAGGCCGGCGACATGGACGTCGTCGCCGAGGTCGACGGCGAGCTCATCGCCGAAGTCCTCGCGACCGCGACCGGCATTCCCGTCTTCAAGCTCACCGAGGAGGAGTCCTCGCGACTGCTCCGCATGGAGGACGAGCTCCACCGTCGGGTCATCGGCCAGAAGGACGCCATCAAGGCGCTCTCCCAGGCGATCCGCCGTACCCGTGCCGGTCTGAAGGACCCGAAGCGCCCGGGTGGCTCGTTCATCTTCGCCGGCCCGTCCGGTGTCGGTAAGACCGAGCTCTCCAAGACGCTCGCCGAATTCCTCTTCGGCGACGAGGACGCGCTGATCTCCCTCGACATGTCGGAGTTCAGCGAGAAGCACACGGTTTCCCGTCTCTTCGGTTCGCCCCCCGGCTACGTGGGCTACGAAGAGGGCGGCCAGCTCACCGAGAAGGTGCGCCGGAAGCCGTTCTCCGTCGTCCTCTTCGACGAGGTCGAGAAGGCCCACCCGGATATCTTCAATTCCCTTCTCCAGATCCTGGAGGACGGTCGCCTGACCGACTCCCAGGGCCGGGTCGTGGACTTCAAGAACACGGTCATCATCATGACGACCAACCTGGGTACCCGGGACATCTCGAAGGGCTTCAACCTGGGCTTCGCGGCTCAGGGCGACACCAAGACCGGATACGACCGGATGAAGGCGAAGGTCAACGAAGAGCTCAAGCAGCACTTCCGGCCCGAGTTCCTCAACCGTGTCGACGACACGGTCGTCTTCCACCAGCTCACCGAGGAAGACATCATCCAGATCGTCGACCTCATGATCGCCAAGGTCGACGAGCGCCTCAAGGACCGCGACATGGGCATCGAGCTGAGCGGTGACGCGAAGCTCCTGCTCGCCAAGCGCGGCTACGACCCGATCATGGGCGCCCGCCCGCTGCGCCGGACCATCCAGCGCGAGATCGAGGACATGCTCTCGGAGAAGATCCTCTTCGGCGAGCTGCGCCCCGGTCAGATCGTGGTCGTCGGCAAGGAGGGTGAGGGCGAGGACGCCAAGTTCACCTTCCGCGGCGAGGAGAAGTCGGCTCTGCCCGACCTCCCCCCGATCGAGGCCACGGGCTCCGGCCCGGACCTGTCGAAGGGCGCGTAAGCGCGACCGAGCGGTAAGGGGCGGCCCCGGGACTGAGAAGTCCCGGGGCCGCCCCTTTTCCGTCATCGGATCACTGCTCGTACACCGTGTAGAAGGACTCGACCTCGGTCTCGGGGAAGCGCCGGGCCAGCCGCTCCTCCAGGCCGGGCGCCATCGGCTCTTCCCCGTACAGCCGCAGGGTCCGCAGCGACGGCAGCCGCAGGTGCTCGACCAGGCTCGCCAGGACTTCGTCCGACACGGCCAGCTCCTCCAGCCGGTCCAGCCGGGACAGCTCGGCCCAGTCCGCCGGGCCGGCGGGCCGCCATCCGTGGCCGAGGTTCAGGATGCGCAGCCCCGTATGCCGGCCCAGGCCCGGGATCTGCACCGAGGCGGTGCCCAGGATCAGGGATTCGAGCTCCGCTCCGGGCGCCAGGTCGCGGGCCGACCAGGGGTGCGGCGAGTACAACTCCAGTGACCGCAGGCGAGGCCAGCTCGCGATGGCCTCGTGCAGCCCCGGCACGGACATGCTCAGGCGGGCGACCCGCATCGGCAGGCCGTGGAGGGCCGTCACGTCGGTGAGCCCGTGGCACCGGTTGACCTCCAGCACTTCGAGAGCCTCCTGTCCCCGCAGGAAGTCCAGGTCGGTGAGCTCTTCGAGATCGTGGAGGCCCAGACTCACCACCTGCACGCGGGAGCACAGCGCGGACAGGGCGCGGACGGACACCGCACCGCGCACGATGAGCCCCGGCGGCCGCGTGAACGCGTGCAGGGCGTCCGCCTGGCCGTCGCGCAGGACCTGCAGGGCGTGCGGATCGTGGCGGAGGTGTTCGATCACTTCCCGGGCGTACTCCCGGGCGTCGAAGCGGCCCCACAGCGAGACCAGGGCGTGGTGGACCGCGGGCGACTGCGTGTCGCGGAAGCCCGCCAGGTAGGGGACGGCCAGGTCCGAGAGGGTCTCGCCGGCCGCGGCAACGGCCATCAGGGCCTCCTCCTCGCTCGCCTCGGCCGGGTCGGCCAGCAGCTCCAGCACGAGCGGCCCGGTCCGGCCCAGCTCCTGGGCCTGGTCGATGCTTCGGGGCGGCAGCAGGTGCCGTACGGCGGCCTCGGCCTCGGCGCGCAGCGCGGGGGTGAGTTCCGCCGCGTACTGGAGGGAGGCGTAGGCCAGGAGCACGGACCGGTCGGGGCCGCGGTCGAGCAGGGCCCGGATGATCTCGGTGCGCTCACGCGGTCGTCCCTGGGCCACCGCCATGCGGATGACGTCCTCCCACTGGTCGTCCTCCGCGTGACCGGTCAGCTCGCCGAGGCCGCCCTCGTCCAGGGCGGCCCGCGCCCCGAGGAAGTCCTGGAAGGTGCGGTGGACGAACTCGACGGTGTCCTCCGTCGGTGCCCGCAGCAGGCCGGTGCGCTCCAGGAAGTGCGCGAACACCTCCGGCGCGTCCCCGAGCACCCGGGCGGCCGGTACGGCGGGCAGCGCGTCCGCGATCAGTGCCTCGGCCCGGGAGCGGTCCATCTCCGTGCGGCCGTTGCGGATCAGCCAGTACGCGAGCCGCTGGAGCAGCTGGAGCTGGGGTTCCTCGGCCAGGTCCGGCAGCCGCAGGCCGCGCTCTCGGTCGCGGCGGTGCAGCAGCATGGACAGGGCGGCCGCGTACAGCTCCTTGCGGCCCGTGGGGAGGAAGCCGCGGCGTTCCCGGTGCAGGGCGCAGATCATCCCGCACAGCAGCGGATTGGTGGCCAGCCTGGCCAGGTCCGGCTTCCTGGCGACGGCGTCCAGCAACTGTTCCCCGTACTCCGGCGGGGCGTGGTCCGCGGCCGAGTGCCAGCGCTCGATGAAGGCCCGGACGTTCGCCCTGGTCATCGGGGCCAGGGTCACCTCGGTGAAGTCCTCGTCCCGGAGCCAGTCCGGGCGGACCGCCGAGGGTCGGGAGGTCACCAGCCAGCGGTTGCCGGGGTAGGCGGTGATCAGGGCGGCCAGCCAATCCCGGGCCCGGTCGCGTTCGGCTGCCGGGATCTCGTCGATGCCGTCGACCAGCAGCAGGGCGCGGCCGTCGCGCAGGACCCGGCCCTCCCAGCCTTCGGGGGCCTCCCCGGCCAGCGGGGAGCCGGCCAGGAACTCGCGGGGCGCGGGCAGCCGCTCCCCGTGCCGGGTCAGGGTGCGCAGCGGCAGGACGTAGGGGACGAGCCCGTCGCCGTGGTCCCGGGCGGCGGAGAGGGCGAGCCACTGGATCAGGGTGGTCTTGCCGGATCCGGCCTCGCCGCGCAGCAGGACGCGCGGGTGCTCGTCGAGGAGCCGGTCGGCGGGCAGGGAGTAGGGGGCGGCGGGGAGCGCCTCGGCCGGGGTTCCGGGGGCGGCGGTGACCTCCAGGCTCACGTAGGCCGCGTCCAGCGGCCAGCGGGAGGATCCCGGCTGCAGGTCCAGGCCGAAGATGGTGAGCGCGCTGTGGCGCCGGGCCAGGTAGTCGAGGTAGCGGGCCTCGAAGGCGCTGTCGCGGCCGTCCTGGCGGGGGACGCGGGTCAGCAGTTCGTCCACCTTGGCGATGGTCTCGGCGTGCAGCCGGCTCTGCTCGACCAGGGTCGACGCGACGAAGGTGGAGCGCTGGGTGAAGAAGTTCAGGATGTGCAGGCAGGCCAGGTCCACCAGGCGGGAGTGGAAGAGCTCGGCGTCGCGGGAGAGCCCGGGGTGCGGGGCGGCGGCCCGGAGCTGCCGGGCGAAGGCCCGCGGTCCGAGGCGGACGGCCTCCACGTCGGACAGGGTGAGGTCGCCCAGCGCGTGCAGCGTGGCGGCGAGGGCGGCCGCCACGCCCGCTTCCTCGCCGGGCGGCAGCGGCCGTTCCCCGGGGGCCCGTAAGGCCTCCTCGACCAGGCGGTCGGCGAGCCCCCGCAGGTCCGCCGCGTCGAGGCCGCGTTTCTCGCGCCACGCCACGTAGGAGGAGATCCGGTGCGGCCGGTCCACCAGGCCCGCGCCCGCCCCCTCCTGCCGGAAGAGCTTCCTGACGAGAGGGGTCACGACCCCCGAGGCCAGCCGGATCCCCACCACCGATACGTCCACGGGCGGGAGCCTAGTGACCTGGGTCGCAAACGGTCCTGGCTTCGGTGACAAGCCGCACAAGACAAAACGGACGTACTAGGCCGTTTCGTAGATCCAAAACCTCCTGCCGCAGGACCTTCGTCCCTGGGTGGGGGCCGTCAACGGGGCGCGTCACAGGGGTGCCGCTACGAGTTCCGCTAGTAATCGGGACATTTGGGGAAGTCCCGGGGCGCGGGTTACCAAAGATGAGCCAGCCCGGCACTCGCTCGATCGTGCCGGGTCACTTCATGCCTCTTACAGGTGTGAAACCCCCCTTGTCCCCGGCCCCGGAGGTCTGCACATGTTCGCGAAGCGCGTCTACACCCGTCGTACCCGTATCGCTGTCGGCACCACCGCTCTCGGTGCGGTGCTGGCCCTCGGGGCGGGCACGACCGCCGCGTTCGCAGACGCCCCGCAGGCCGCCGTCACCGCCAAGACCGCCGGCGCCGCCGGTGCCGCGGGCGCCTCGAAGACCGGTCTGTGGGACAAGCCGCTGGAGAAGTACACGCTGTCCGCCACCTTCGGCAAGGGCGGCACCATGTGGTCCCACAAGCACTCCGGCCAGGACTTCGCCGTCCCGGTCGGCACCCCGGTCAAGGCCGCGGCCGCCGGCACCGTCGTCAAGGCCGGCCCGAACGGCGGCGGCGACGGCCCCGCGTACGGCAACGCCATCGTGATCAAGCACGCGAACAACACGTACTCCCAGTACGCGCACCTCTCGAAGATCCAGATCAAGATCGGCCAGAAGGTCAAGGCCTCGCAGCGGATCGCCCTGTCCGGCAACACCGGCAACTCCAGCGGCCCGCACCTGCACTTCGAGATCCGCACCACCCCGAACTACGGCTCGGCCGTCAACCCGGTGGCCTTCCTGCGCACCAACGGCGTCACCGTCTGACCCGACCGACCCGTCCCGACCGCCGCCCGCGCCGCACCCGCGGCGCCCGCGGCACCCGTCGCACCGGCCGACCCGCCCTGCTCACCGATCAGGTGAGCAGCCAGGCATGGGTCGGCTTCGGCGATGGTTCGAGCTTCCCCTCCTTGTACGCGGCGGCCTGCTCCGCCGTGAAGGCCATGTCGTAGGTCTTGATGCTGTGCAGGGCGCCCTGCCACGGACCGGTCCATATGTTGTGGTGCTTGGACCGGCCGAGCTGGAGCGGACCGGGGGCCTGCCAGATGGGCGGCACCGGGGTCTCGCCGGCCTTCTTGCCGTCCACGTAGAGCGCGATGGCCTTCTTGTCCGCGTCGTACGTGGCCATCAGCAGCGTGGGCGTCTTGACCATGTTGAGCCCCTCGGCGGTGACCGTCCGCGTGGTGGCCGCGGCGCCCTTGTCGCCCGTCTGCACGCGGAAGATCCACGCCTGCTTGCCGTTCACCTCGTTCACGCCGAGCTCGAAGGAGAACGACTCCCCGTCGCCCTGGCTCATGATGATCCGCGAGCCCTTGGTGGCGGAGTTGTAGGCGCGGGCCGTGACGGTGAAGCTCTTGGTCACGTCCACGACCGGCTCGGCGGACTGCCCCCACGAGTTCCCGTTGCCCTTGCCGATGACCTGGAAGCGCTTGCCCAGCGCCCCGACCTTGAGGTCGGGGCCCAGCCGGATGCCCATGCCGCCGTAGCTGTCGCGCAGCAGGGTGTCGTCACCCGCGACGGTCGCGGTGTAGGCGGCAGGCCCCTTCGAGTCCTCCGGCTCCGGCGAGGCGGAGGCCGAGTTCGAGGGCTGGGCGTCCTGTCCGTCGTCGTCGCCCAGCAGGAAGAACGTTCCGCCGCCGGCCAGCAGCGCCAGTACGGTCACCGCGCCGCCCAGCATCCACAACCGCTTCTTGCGCCGCTCGGCCGCCGAGCGGTCGGCCATGGCCTCCCAGTCCGGCTGCTGCGACGAGCCCGGCAGGTCCGGACCGGCCAGCCTCGTGAAGCCCGGCTGGGCCGGGGCGGCCGGAGACCACTGACCGCCTCCCGGGTCCTGCTGGTAACCGGCTCCCGGGTCCTGCTGGTAACCGCCTCCCGGGTCCTGCTGGTACGGGTTCGGCTGTTGTCCCGACTGCGGGTAGCCGTAGCCGCCGGACGGGGTCGGGTAGCCGTAGCCGCCCTGCGCGGGCGGTCCCGGCGGGAACCCGTATCCGCCGCTCCCGGGGGCGGGCTCGGGCTGCGGGTGGCTCGGGGGATTCGTACCGTCGGTCATGCCACGGATGCTAAGTCACGGACCCGCGGGCGGATACCGCCCGGTACCCGTCCCGCCCCACCCGCCCCGGTTCAGCCCTGTGGCAGCTTGAGGACCGGGAAGCTGCCCGTCGCCGTCGGCGCGTGCTCCGGCAGCCACAGGACCGCCACCGCGCCGGCCGCCGAGCCCTCGCGCTCCGAGCCGCCCCGGGCGGCCACGTTACGGAAGGTCAGCCGGGCGCCCAGCACCCGCGCCTGGCCCTCGGCGATGGTCAGCCCCAGCCCGTGCCCCACGCCCGCGCGGTCCGTCGACCCGGTACGGAAGCGGCTCGGCCCCTCCCGCAGCAGTGCCTCCGGGAAACCCGGCCCGTGGTCCCGGACCCGTACGACCCGGCCCTCGACGTCGACCTGGATCGGCGACTGCCCGTACCGCGCGGCATTGGCCAGGAGGTTCCCCAGGATCCGCTCCAGGCGGCGCGGGTCGGTGCTGACGATCTCGTCCGCGACGACCCGTACGGTCGCCTCCGGCATCAGCGACGTCACCCGCCGGCTCACGAACTCGCCCAGCGCCACGTCCTGGAGCTCCGCCCGCTCCGAGGCGCTGTCCAGCCGGGCCACCTCCAAGACGTCCTCGACGAGTGCGCGCAGCGCCTGGGCCCGGTCCCGCACCAGCTCCGTCGGCCGCCCCGGGGGCAGCAGTTCCGCCGCCGTGAGCAGGCCCGTCACCGGCGTCCGCAACTCGTGCGCGATGTCCGCGGTCACCCGCCGCTCGGCCTCCAGGCGTTGCTGGAGGGCGTCGGCCATGGCGTCCACGGCCCGCGCGAGGTCGTCCGTCTCGTCCCGCACGACACCGCCGACCGCGTCCCGTACGCGCACGTCGGGATCGCCGTGCGCCACGCGCTGCGCCGCCGCCGCGGCCTTGCGCAGCCGGCGCGAGATCTGGCCGCCGATGAGCACGCCGAGCGCCGAGCCGCCGATCACGCCGGACAGGCCGCCGATGACCAGGGCCCGGTCCAGGTCGGCGATCAGATTCGCGGCGCCCTCCCGGAACGGCGTGTGCAGCGACAGCACCTGCCCGTTCCCGAGCGGCACGGCGGCCCACACCTCGGGCGCCCCGCGCGGCCGCTCCTGGATGTAGGTCCCGCGCCGCCCCGACTGCGCCTTGTGTCGCAGTTCGGCGGGCAGTTCGGGATCGTTGAGCTTGGCCCCCATGGGCGGCTTGCGGCCGGCGTCGGCGTTCCGGGAGATGAACTGCACGCGGTCCAGCTGCACTTCGCGGGCGCTCTCCAGCATCGACACGCGGGCAGCACTGTGCACGACCAGGCTCAGCGCGATCGTGACGAGGGCGCCCACGGAGGCGATGGCGACCGTGATCTTCCAGCGGATCCCCGTGCGGAGGGTGAACCGTCTCATGCTTTGAGCTTGTATCCGAAGCCCCGGACCGTTTCGATGCGGTCCTGGCCGATCTTGGTGCGCAGTCGCTGGACGTGGACGTCCACGACGCGGGTGTCGCCGCCCCAGTCGTAGTCCCAGACCCGCTCCAGCAGGCGGTCGCGCGACAGCACGGTGCCGGGGGCGGAGGAGAACTCCAGCAGCAGCCGCATCTCGGTCGGGGTCAGGGCCACGGCGGCGCCCGCCCGCCGGACCTCCATGCCCTCGGTGTCCACCTCCAGGTCGCCGAAGGAGAGCACCCCGCGCTCGGGGTCCGAGCCGTTGTCGGCCCCGTTCGGGCCGCCGTTCTGCGGGCCGCCGGAGTGGTCGAAACGGCGCAGCACCGCGCGGATCCGGGCCACCAGCACGGAGCCGTCGAAGGGCTTGGTGACGTAGTCGTCGGCGCCCGCCTCCAGGCCCAGCACCACGTCGATGCTGTCGGCGCGCGCCGACAGCATGATGACCGGGACGGTGGACTCGTCGCGGATGCGACGGCACAGGCTCACGCCGTCCATGCCGGGGACCATCACGTCCAGCAGGGCGATGTCCGGCCGGTTCGCGCGGAAGGACTCCAGTCCGGACAGGCCGTCGGGCATGGCCGTGACCACGAACCCGTCGCGTTCCAGCGCCAGGGTCGTGGCCTCACGGATGACGTCGTCGTCCTCCACGAACAGGACATGGGTCTCGGCCATGCGGGAGCCTCGCCTCGGTTCTTCTGTGCTCAGTTCTTCTGACTCGTGACCGGGGCGGGCGGGACTCCGCCGTCGACCACATTGCTGTACTCCGAGTGAACTCGGTCCTGCTCGGTGAACTTCTCCCCGTTCCAGCGGTACGTGATCACGTCCTCGCCCGACGGATAGGCGAGCGCGTCGCTCTTTCCGTAGACCTGCTTCGTGACCACCAGGTCGCCCCGGTCGATCTCCGCGTAGACGGGTGGCTGTTCGTCCGAGAAGACATTCTCGTACGTGGCTCCGTCCGACCGGTACACGTACGTTCCGCGGCCCAAGGCGTCGGCGCAGGACAGGACGTTCACCACGATGTCCACGACGGGTCCGCCGGTGAGCTTCCCGTAGCTCACGTCCACCGGATACTCCTTGCCGGAGCAGGGCTTGAGGTCCCGTTTGACCTCGGTGCTGACCTTGGGGTCCTTCATGAGCAACCCGACGGGGTCGACCTTCTTCAGCGGCCGGCCGGACGACGCCGAGACCGAGTCGTCGGGGGCGGGCTCCGAAGGTGTGGCCTTGGCCACGGCCTCGGTGTGGGCCGGGCCGCCGTCGCGCAGGCCGGTGCCGCCCGTGGCGCACCCGACCGCGAACACGGCTGTGCCGACGAGGACGACCGTCCCCGCCGACATCAGCACCAGAGAACTTCTGGACAAACCTTGGCCGTTCAGGCCGCGCACCGCTCACGCCCCTCGTACCGCATGGTGTGGTCACCGCGCTCCAGCGCACGCATGTCCAGATCCCGGCTCTCCAGCTCCTGCCGGAGGCGGGCCAGGGCGCGGTGCAGAGTGCTCTTCACGGTTCCCGCCGACATTCCGAGCGCCGCTGCCGTCTCCTCGGTGCTCATCTGCTCCCAGTGTCGCAGCACGACCACACTGCGCTGCTTGGGAGCGAGAACTTTGAGGATGTCCATGAGCAGGGCGCGGTCGGCACGCTGGTCGGAGCCGTCCTCGACGGAGGCGTCGGGGAGTTGCTCGGTGGGGACCTCTTCGAGCTTGCGGGCGCGCCACCACTCGGTGCGGGTGTTGATCATGACCCGGCGCAGGTAGGCGTCGGCCAGGGACTTGTCGGCGATGCCGTCCCAGCGGCCGTAGGTGCGCACGAGCGCGGTCTGCAGGAGGTCCTGGGCGTCGGTGGGGTCCGGGACCAGGCGCCGGGCACTGCGCAGCAGCGCGTCCTGCCTGGTGCGTACGTACTCTTCGAATCCGAGTACCTCGCCGTGCGCCATCTCAGACCGCCTCCACCCGTCCAACCGCTCATCCCCGTGTCCTACGGATTCGAAGGTACGGAGGGGTTGTCACGGGCCTGTGCGAGCCAGCCTTCGGTGGGCGCACGGACACCCATAGGTTGTGTAACAGCCCCCGTGAGCTGGGGTTTGCCGGCAGGAAGCGGAATCTCCGAGTCAGTTTCGGTCAGGCCTGGGGGAGGGCCTGCGGGGCGACCTGGGGGAGGCCCTGCGGAAGCCGGTAGCAGCCGCCGTCCAAGGGCTCCACCAGCCCGTCGGAGACCAGCCCGTCCAGCGCGCGGGCCCGCTGCACCGGCTCGTCCCAGACCGTGTCGAGCACGGCCTGCGGAACCGCGCCCACCGCGTCCCGGAGCACGGCGAGGAGCTTGCCCCGCACCTGCCGGTCGGTCCCGGCGTACGTCTGCCCGCGCCGCGGCGGACCCTCGTGCGCGGGCTTCCCGGCCAACCGCCACGCGCACAGCCCGGCCACCGGGCAGCGCGCGCAGTCGGGGTTCTTGGCGGTGCACACCAGCGCGCCGAGCTCCATCGAGGCCGCCGCCCAGCGGGCCGCCGTGCCCTCGTCCTCGGGCAGCAGGGCCCGGGCGAGGCGCCGCTCGGCGGCGGTCGTCGCGTTCGGCGGGTACTCGACCCCGGTCGCGGTGCGCGCGAAGACCCGGCGGACGTTCGTGTCGAGGACGGCGTGCCGCTGCCCGTACGCGAAGGAGGCCACGGCCGCCGCCGTGTACTCGCCGATCCCGGGCAGCGCCAGCAGCTGCGCGTGCTCCCGCGGTACGTCGCCCCCGTGCCGGTCCGTTATGGCGACGGCCGCGCCGTGCAGCCGCAGCGCGCGGCGCGGGTAGCCGAGCCGGCCCCAGGCCCGTACGGCCTCGCCGGGGGCCTCGGCGGCCAGGTCCGCGGGGCGGGGCCACCGGGCCAGCCACTGCTCGTAGACCGGCAGGACCCGGTTGACGGGCGTCTGCTGGAGCATGAACTCGCTGACCATCACTCCCCAGGGGCCGGCCTCGGGGCGGCGCCAGGGCAGGTCGCGGGCGTGCTCGTCGAACCACGCGATGACGGGGGAGTGCAGCGCGTGGGAGGAGTCGGGGGATACGGCCGTGGAGGAAGCGGGAGATGCAGTCATGGCAGACGGCATCCTGGCACGTTTCGCCTCCCTCGGCGCGCCGGACCCGGGCCGGTGAACCACACGACGGCCGGGGATCCGCCCGCCCGCGCGGCGGTGACGACCGCCCGCGGGACCGGCGAGCGCGAGGACGGCGAGCGCGGCGGCCGAACCGCCGAGCGCCACCGGACGCGCGGCGCCACGACCGCGCGAGCGCCACCGGACGGCCACGAAGAGCACCCCGAAGAGGAGGAGTCCGTACGCCGTCCAGATCTCGAAGGCCGACTGCACCCAAGAGGGTGTCCGGTGGGTGAGGTCGGTGATGGCGCGGTAGAGGCCGGAGCTGTCCATGCTCACCCCACGTACGCACAGCGGATCGATCTCCGCATCAACCGTTTGGCCGGATCTCGGCCCCTCGATTGCGCCCGCAGGATGATCATCGGCAAATCAAAACCTCTGCGCGGCATGTGGGGCACTGATCGGGCCGCGAACTCTCGTAAAGTTCCGTCCGTGGGATCTCTGCGCAATCCGGTCGGGCCGCTCCCCTCCTCCATCTACTGGCGACGGAGGGCTGTGCTGGCTTCCGTTGTCGCGCTCCTCGCGCTCCTCGCCGTATGGACCGTCAGTTCCGGTGGGGGGAGGACGAGCACGAACGGAAAGGGCCAGGACGGCCCCGACCCCGTCACCTCGATCACCCCGGGCCCGGCCGGCACCGGCCCCGCGATCAGCGCGGCCCCCGGCGGACGCCCCGAGTCCGGCAGCGGCGGGAGCACCGGCTCCCAGGGCGGCTCCACGGGCGGCGCGGGCAAGAACGGCGAACCGGGCGGCGGTTCCGGCTCGAACGGCGGCTCGGGCTCCGGCTCCGGCGGCGCCGCGAGCGGCCCGGCTCCGGTCCCCGCGGACTCCGCACTCCCCACGTGCGCGACGGGCTCGCTGCAGTGGGAGGTCAAGAGCGTGAAGAACGAGTACGAGGCGAACGAGAAGCCGCGCCTCGAACTGGTCGCCCGCAACACCTCCGGAACCACCTGCAAGATCGACCTCGGCCCGAAGCAGGCCGTCCTGACCATCCTTCAGGCGAGCAGCAGCAAGGCCGTCTGGTCCTCGGCGGACTGCCCGGCCGGCGCGGGCAACGCCTTCTTCCGCCTCCCGGCGCAGGGCGAGACCAAGCAGTCGCTGGACTGGGACCGCAGGTTCAGCGCGGCCGACCAGTGCCAGACGCCTCCGGCGGGATCCGCGGCTCCCGACACCTACGTGGTCGAGGTCAAGGCCCCGGGCATGCCGGTGGCCCGCACCTCGTTCGTCCTCAAGCAGGACTGAGGAACCGGCCCGGCCTGAGCGGGGACCCGCAACCCGGGCAGGCCGGGCCCGGCACGATCCGTAAGAGACGGCCTAGACGTACCGCTCCAGGATGGACGACTCCGCCAGGCGGGACAGGCCCTCGCGGACGCTCCGGGCGCGGGCCTCGCCCACCCCGTCCACGGCCTGGAGGTCGTCCACGGAAGCCGCCAGCAGCTTCTGCAGCCCGCCGAAGTGCTCCACGAGCCGCTCGATGATCGCGCCCGGCAGCCGCGGCACCTTCGCCAGCAGCCGGTACCCGCGCGGCGACACCGCCGAGTCCAGCGTCTCCGGCGAGCCCGTGTACCCCAGTGCCCGCGCCACGATCGCCAGCTCCAGCAGCTCCGGATGCGTCAGCGCGTCCAGTTCCGCCAGCGCCTCGTCCACCGTGCGGGAACGCTTCGCCGTCGGCTCCGGCACGTAGTCCCGGATGACCAGCTCCCGCTCCTGCTCGATCCCGACCGTCAGCTCGTCCAGCTGCAGCGACAGCAGTCGCCCGTCCGTACCCAGTTCGACCACATACTCGGCGATCTCGGTCGCGATCCGGCGGACCATTTCCAGCCGCTGCGCGACCGCCGTCACGTCGCGGACCGTGACCAGGTCCTCGATCTCCAGCGCCGACAGCGTGCCCGCGACCTCGTCCAGGCGCAGCTTGTACCGCTCCAGCGTGGCCAGCGCCTGGTTCGCCCGCGACAGGATCGCCCCGGACTCCTCCAGGACCCGCCGCTCCCCGTCCACGTACAGCGCGATCAGCCGCATCGACTGCGACACCGACACCACCGGGAAGCCGCACTGCTTGGAGACGCGGTCGGCCGTACGGTGCCGCGTACCGGTCTCCTCCGTCGGGATCGACGCGTCCGGCACCAGCTGCACACCGGCCCGCAGGATCTTGGTGATGTCCTTGTCGAGGATGAGCGCGCCGTCGAGCTTGCACAGCTCGCGCAGCCGGGTCGCGGTGAACTCCACGTCCAGGACGAAGCCGCCGGTGCACATCGCCTCGACGCTCTTGTCCATACCCAGGACGATGAGCCCGCCGGTGTTGCCGCGGACGATCCGTTCCAAGCCGTCACGCAGCGGCTGACCTGGTGCGACCGCGCTCAGCGAGGCGCGCATCATGGCCTCCTGCTTGGAGCTCGCGCCCGACTTCCCGGATGCTGCTGCCCCGTCCTTGGCTGCCACTGCACTCCTCCGGTCGCGGGTTGCGCCGCCCAGCGCCGCGGGCACGAGGACGTGCGTACGGCCGGGCGGACCAGCACAAAGTCTACCGGCGCGCGCCGCGGCCCCGCCGTGGCTTGGCCAGGTACGGCCTCGGCGGGCCCCTCCCGGCCCCCCTGGCGAACCCCCTGACCAGGGGATCGTCCCCCGGTCGGCTACTCCGCGGACCGCTCCTTGGCGGGCGTACGCGAGCGGCCGCGCGGCAACACCCGTAGCGCGTCGCCCATGTCGGCGACTTCGATGACCTTCATCCCGGCCGGCACCTTGCCCGGATCCGCCGGGACCAGCGCGTGCGTGAATCCCAGCCGGTGCGCCTCCGCGAGCCGCCGCTGCACGCCGGTCACCCGCCGCACCTCGCCGGCCAGACCGACCTCGCCGATCGCGACGAGGTTCTTCGGCAGCGGGACGTCACTGGCGGCGGAGGCCAGCGCGAGCGCGATCGCCAGGTCGGCGGCCGGCTCGGTGAGCTTCACCCCGCCCACGGTGGCGCTGTAGATGTCGCGCTTGCCGAGCGCCGTGATCCGGCCGCGCTGCTCCAGCACCGCCAGCATCATCGACACGCGCGAGGTCTCCAGGCCCGAGGTCGTGCGCCGGGGGGAGGGGATCTGCGAGTCCACGGTCAGCGCCTGCACCTCGGCGACCAGCGGGCGCTTCCCCTCCAGAGTCACCGTCAGGCAGGTGCCCGGAACGGCCTCGGCCCGCCGGGTCAGGAACAGCCCGCTCGGGTCGGCGAGCCCGGTGATCCCCTCGTCGTGCAGCTCGAAGCAGCCGACCTCGTCGGTGGCCCCGTACCGGTTCTTGATGCCGCGCACCAGCCGCAGCCGGGCGTGCCGGTCGCCCTCGAAGCTCAGCACCACGTCCACGAGGTGCTCCAGCAGTCGGGGACCGGCGATGGCCCCGTCCTTGGTCACGTGGCCGACGAGGAGGGTGGACATGCCACGCTCCTTGGAGGCCCGGATCAGCGCCCCGGCCACCTCCCGCACCTGGGCCATGCCGCCGGGCGCTCCGTCGATCTCGGGGGAGGCGACGGTCTGTACGGAGTCCAGGATCAGCAGGGAGGGCTTCACGGCGTCGAGGTGCCCGAGCACGGCGGACAGATCGGTCTCGGCGGCGAGGTAGAGGTGATCGTTGAGGGCGTTGATCCGGTCGGCCCGAAGCCGCACCTGGCTCGCCGACTCCTCGCCCGTCACGTACAGCGTGCGGTGCTCGTCACTGGCCGCCTTCGCCGCGACGTCCAGCAGCAGGGTCGACTTGCCGACGCCGGGCTCGCCGGCGAGCAGGACGACGGCGCCGGGCACGAGCCCGCCGCCCAGGACGCGGTCCAGCTCGTCCACGCCGGTGCTGCGGGCGGTCGCGGTCCGGCCGTCGACCTGCCCGATCGGCAGGGCGGCGGTGGAGACCCGGCCGGCGGCGGTGGTCCGCACGGCGGGCGCGCCCATCTCCTCGACGGTGCCCCAGGCCTGGCATTCGGGACAGCGACCGAGCCACTTCGCGGTCGTCCAACCGCAGTCGGTGCAGCGGTAGGACGGCCGGTCCTTGGCGGATGAACGAGCGGTGCGGGCAGCCATGCCGTTCACGGTAGCCGCCCGCACCGACAAGCCGGACCGGGGTACCGGTGGCGGGGCCCGGCCGATGTGGTGCGAGGGTGCCCCCATGGACCTGTCCGACGAGGGATCCCCCTTCGACGCCGACGTGATCGGCATGCCCGTCGCGGATGTGGCGGGGCTCTTCCCCGGCCGCCGCTCCGCCGCAGACCTCGCCGCGTTCTTCGTCCGTGCGGGCTGGAGCTCGCGCTCCTCCTCCTGGGAGGGGTACGAGGTGGAGAGCCCGCCGGCCAGGCTGGAGATCGAACCGGTCGACGCCGGCGTCCTCCTCCACGGCGAGGCGGACGCCGGCCGCCTCGACGCGCTCATCGCCGTGCTCTCCGCACGCGGCCTCCCCTTCTCCGTGGAGTTCTACGGAGAGGACGGCGCTCTGCTGCGTGAGGTGCGTGAGGTGCGCGTGGGTCCCGCCGGCCTCGCGGGACCCACGGGCCCAGGGCAGTAGGACCTGCCGGTCCGACCGCGTCAGGGCCTGCGTCAGCGCCTCACCGATCTGTTCACCCGTAAGGGCTAAATGTGGCGAAGGCTTCCAGGGCGTCACCGGCACGCCGCCTACGGTCGCCAGGTGAACAGCAGCAACCAGGCACACTCCTCAGCGCACACCGGCGCACACCGGGCGCACGGGCGCACGCCCCACGAGGCCGAGCAGCCGCCGCCGTTCCGGCACGAGCCCTACCTGGACGGCCTGTTCACGTACTGCCTGTCGGTCCTGTGCGACCACGACACCGCGACCGACGTGCTCGGGGACGTCCTCGCCGTGGCCGAGCGGCATCCCGGCCGCTGCCCCGACGAGGGGGACCGGCGCGCCTGGCTCTACGCCCTCGCCCGCTGGGGCTGCCTGCACCGACTGGCCGAGCAACGGCGCGCGCGGCAGGGAGCGCATTCCGCCCGGCGCGCGCCGGAGCACGCCCAGCGCGACCGTGCGCCGGGTGGCGACATCGCACCCGACCGCGGTCAGGACGCCCACCGGCCGCTTGACGTGAGCGCCTACCGCCGTACCGAGCTGGCCCGGCTCGCCTGGCCCGAAGCCGCCGGCACCACACCCGAGCAGCGCGAGGCCCTCGAACTCGCCGTCCGCCACCGCCTCGGCGTCCCCGAACTCGCCGCCGTCCTCGGCACCCCCGCGGCCACCGCCCGCGAGCTGCTCTCCGGCGCCGCCTGCGAGGTGGAGCGCACCCGCGCAGCCCTCGCCGTCGTCGAGACCGGCAACTGCCCCAGCGTCTCCCGGCTCACCGGCGACGAAGGCGACGGTAACGTCCTGCTGTCCAGCACCCTGCGCGCCGAGCTCGTCCGCCACGTCGACGACTGCCCCCGCTGCCGCCGCGTCGCCGAACGCGTGGGCGCCGCCGGCCCCTGGCCCGGCTCCGGCGGCATCAACTCCGCCGCGCTCCCCCTCGTACCGGCCCCCCGCACCGCCGTCCACGCCGCGATGCTCCGATCCGGCCGGGGCCGCGGCCGCGGACCCGCCCCGCGCTTCGACCGCACCGGCTTCCCCATGGACCCCAAGGACCGCGTGGCCCGCCGCGACCGGCTGCGCGCCCGCGTGGTGACCACCACCGTCGTCGCCACCGTCGTCGCCGCCCCGGTCCTGGCCCTGTGGGCGGCGTACCGCGGCGGACCCGACACCGGCGAGCCCGCCGTCGGCGACCCCACCCGTATCTCCTCCAGCGAGTCCGAGCTCCCGACCGCACGGACCGACGGCCGCCCGCTGACCGCCTACGAGAACGCCGGCAACGCCGCCGCCACCACCAGCGGCTTCGGCTTCGCCCAGAGCGACACCACCTCCGACGTCTCCGTCGAGGTCATCAGCAGCGGCCCGCCCGCGACCCCCGACCAGGCCGGCGACCCGGGCCGCCTCACCGTGGCCGCATCCGCCCAGGGCGCCGTCACCCTGCTCACCCTCACCGCCAGCGGCGGCGCCCCCGTGGACTGGCGGCTCTGGTCCGACGCCCCCTGGCTGCGCGCGAGCCGGACCGCGGGCACGCTCGCCCCAGGAGAATCGGTCACCCTACGGATCGCCGTGGACCCCGAGGGCCAGCCCGTCGGCGCCTGGCGGGCCCGGGTCGGGGTCGACCCGAGCGGCGCGGTGGTCTCCATCCAGGGCCGCGCCCGCCCCGCGGCTACGCCCCCGCCCACCCCCGACCCGACGCAGCCCGCGACGCCGATGCCCTCGCCGGACCCGACACAGCCGGCCACCCCGACCCCGACGGAGCCGACGATCCCGCCGCCGTCCCCGACATCCACGCCGACCCCGACGGAGGGCTCAGGCGGAACGGTTTCCCCCGCCCCGGACCCGGCCCCGTCAGGGTCACCCGGACCCTGACAGGGCCTGCGCTCAGGCAGGATCCGCGGGGTGCGGGGCCATCGGCAGCAGCGAGGCCAGCCGCGCCTCGCACAGCTTCGCCAGCTCGTCGTAGGCCTCCTCGCCCATCAGCTCCGTCAGCTCGGGGCGGTACGACACGTACACCGGCTCGCCGGCCCCGT
Organism: Streptomyces sp. BF23-19; assembly: GCF_041106355.1. Taxonomy (NCBI): domain Bacteria; kingdom Bacillati; phylum Actinomycetota; class Actinomycetes; order Kitasatosporales; family Streptomycetaceae; genus Streptomyces; species Streptomyces sp. BF23-19. The sequence continues at coordinate 50,091 of NZ_JBGBPT010000051.1, forward strand.
GCGCGGAGGTCGCCGACGTGCACCACCAGTGCAGGTCGTGGCCGCCCGGCCCCCAACCGCGGCGGTCGTACTCACCGATCGACACCTGCAGCACGCGCGTGTCGTCCGGCCGGTCGATCCACTCGTACGTCCGACGGATCGGCAGCTGCCAGCAGACGTCGGGCTTGGTCTCCAGCGGCTCCCGGCCCTCCTTCACCGCGAGGATGTGGAGCGAGCAACCGGCCCCGGCGGGGAACCCCGGCCGGTTCAGGAAGATGCACGCGCCGTCCCAGCGGCGGGTCTGCTTCTCCCCGTCGTCGTCGTGCTGCGTCCAGCCGCTCTCGCTGCCGACGTCGTGGAACTGCCACAGCTCCGGCGTCAGCCGGGCCACGTGCTGCGCGACGCGCTTCTCGTCGTCCTCGTCGGAGAAGTGCGCGCCGAGCGTGCAGCAGCCATCGTCGGCCCGACCCGCCTGGATGCCCTGGCAGCCGCTGCCGAAGATGCAGGTCCAGCGGGAGGTCAGCCAGGTCAGGTCACAGCGGAAGACCTGCTCGTCGTCGGCGGGATCGGGGAACTCCACCCAGGCCCGGGGGAAGTCGAGCCCCTTCTCGTCGGCCGCGACCACGGCTTTGTCCTTACCGCTCTTGGCGTCGGCCTTGGCCTTGCCCTTGCCGGTGTCCTTGCCCGTGTCCTTCTGCGACCGGGTCTTGTTGGCCTTCTTCGTATTTGGCACAAAGCCAAGCCTATGCGCCCCTTACTCAACCCCCGAGTCTTCCTCGCAGTAGCGTTTCCCCCTATGAGACTCGGTGTGCTGGATGTGGGTTCGAATACGGTCCATCTGCTGGTGGTGGACGCGCATCCCGGTGCGCGCCCGCAGCCGGCGCACTCGCACAAGGTGGAGATGAGGCTGGCGGAGCTGCTCGACGAGCGCGGCGCCGTCACCCCCGAGGGCGTCGAGCGTCTCGTCTCGGTGATCGGCGACGCGGTCCAGGCCGCCGAGGACAAGGGGTGCGAGGACGTCCTCCCCTTCGCGACCAGCGCCGTACGCGAGGCCACGAACGCGGACGAGGTCCTCGCGCGGGTCAAGACCGAGACCGGCGTCGACCTGCCGGTGCTGAGCGGCGAGGACGAGGCCCGCCTCACCTTCCTCGCGGCCCGCCGCTGGTTCGGTTGGTCCGCCGGGAAGCTGCTGGTCCTGGACATCGGCGGCGGCTCGCTGGAGATCGCGTACGGCATCGACGAGGACCCGGACGCGGCCGTCTCCCTCCCCCTGGGCGCGGGGCGCCTCACCTCGGGCTGGCTCCCGGGCGACCCGCCGGACGCGCTGGACATCCGGGCGCTACGGCGCCACGTGCGGGCGGAGATCGCCCGCACGGTCGGCGAGTTCAGGCGCTTCGGGGCGCCGGATCACGTGGTGGCGACCTCGAAGACCTTCAAGCAGCTGGCCCGCATCGCGGGCGCGGCCCGCTCGGCGGACGGCCTGTACGTACAGCGGGACCTGAGCCGCAAGTCCCTGGAGGAATGGGTCCCGCGCCTGGCGGCGATGACCACGGCCCAGCGCTCGGCGCTCCCGGGCGTCTCGGAGGGCCGCGCGAACCAGCTCCTGGCCGGAGCGCTGGTCGCGGAGGGCGCGCTGGACCTTTTCGGCGTGGAGGAACTGGAGATCTGCCCGTGGGCACTCCGCGAGGGCGTGATCCTGCGCAGGCTGGACCACATGCCGGCACCGGGGGCGTGAGGGGCGGGGGCTGCTGGGGCGGCGTCAGGTAGGTGGGGCGCGGCCCGAGCAGCTCCCGCTCCCGAAGCCACCGCCCTCCCCTTCCCGACCCCGCTCCACCCGCCCGCGCCCCACCGGCCCCCGCTCCCGAAGCCCCCCGCCCCCGCCCCCGCCCGCCCCGCGTGGCCGCCGTCACGGTCGCGGGGCGTCCTGGGCCCGTACCCTGTCTCCGTGGCAGAACCAGTCCGTGTCCCGACCGCGAAAGTCGCCCTTTCCACCGCCTCCGTCTATCCGGAGTCGACGGCGACCGCCTTCGAGATCGCCGCGCGCCTCGGTTACGACGGCGTCGAGGTGATGGTCTGGACGGATCCGGTCAGTCAGGACGTCGACGCCCTGCGCCGCCTGTCGGACCACCACGGGGTGCCGATCCTGGCCGTGCACGCGCCCTGTCTGCTGATCACCCAGCGGGTCTGGTCCACCGATCCGTGGACCAAGCTCCAGCGCGCCCAGGCCGCGGCCGAGCGGCTCGGGGCGAGCACCGTGGTCGTGCATCCGCCGTTCCGCTGGCAGCGCCAGTACGCGCGGGACTTCGTCACCGGCATCTGGCGGATGGCCGACGAGACCGACGTGCGGTTCGCCGTGGAGAACATGTACCCGTGGCGCTACCGCGACCGCGAGATGCTCGCGTACGCCCCCGAGTGGGACGTGACGAAGGACGACTACCGCCACTTCACCGTCGACCTGTCGCACACCGCGACCGCCCGTACCGACGCCACCGCGATGATCGACCGCATGGGCGACCGGCTCGCGCACATCCACCTCGCCGACGGGAACGGCTCTGCCAAGGACGAGCACCTGGTTCCGGGCCGCGGTACGCAGCCCTGCGCCGAGCTGCTGGAGAGCCTCGCGCGGACCTCGTTCGACGGGCACGTGGTGATCGAGGTCAACACCCGCCGGGCGATGTCCTCCGCCGAGCGCGAGGCCGATCTCGCCGAGGCGCTGGCCTTCACCCGCCTGCACCTCGCCACCAGCGCCGCCACCCCCACCACCCCCACCACCGAGCGTGACAAGGCCCGCCGCCAGTGAGCGACACCCCGGACGCACCCAGGCCGCGCCGTCGTGGCCCCGGCCGGCCCCGGCAGGACGAGGCCGACGACGGCCCCGGCACCCAGGAGCGCATCCGGCTCGCCGCCCGTGAGGTGTTCGCGGAGCGCGGGTACGACAAGACGTCCGTGCGCGGCATCGCGAAGGTCGCCGGTGTCGACCCGGCGCTCGTCCACCACTACTTCGGCAGCAAGGACGATCTCTTCGCCGCCGCCGTCGAGGTCAGCATCGAGCCCGCCCTGGTGGTCCCCGCGATCATCGGCGAGGGGCCGGACGGCATCGGCGAGCGCCTCGCCCGCTACTTCCTCGGTGTCTGGGAGAACCCGGTCACCCGGGTCCCGCTGCTCGCCGTGATCCGTTCCGCGCTGACGCACGAGGCAGCCGCCAAGGTGCTGCGCGAGCTGGTGCTGCGACGGCTGCTGGCGCGGGTCGCCGCCGATCTCGACGTCCCCGACCCGACCTTCCGGGCCGAGCTCGCCGCCTCCCACATGGTCGGCATCGCGATCCTGCGCTACGTGGTCCAGGTGGAGCCCCTGGCATCCGCCGACCCGGAGAAGATCGTGGCCCTGGTGGCGCCCACCCTCCAGCGGTACCTGACCGAGGAATGAGCCTTCCGTCCCGACATTCGGACATGCTGTCCGGATCGCGGGCGGTGGGCGTAGCCTCGTATCTGAGCCATATCCGCAGTCGCGGCTGACCGTACAGCCGCACTCATGGGGAGTGAAACCGCATGCCCGAGCTGAGGTCCCGCACCGTCACCCACGGCCGCAACATGGCAGGCGCGCGTGCGCTGATGCGCGCGTCGGGCGTAGCGAGCGCGGACATCGGCAAGCCGATCGTCGCGGTCGCCAACTCCTTCACGGAGTTCGTCCCCGGTCACACCCACCTGGCCCCGGTCGGTCGGATCGTCTCCGACGCCATCCGTGCCGCCGGTGCGATCCCGCGCGAGTTCAACACCATCGCGGTCGACGACGGCATCGCCATGGGTCACGGCGGCATGCTGTACTCCCTCCCCTCCCGCGACCTGATCGCGGACTCGGTCGAGTACATGGTCGAGGCGCACTGCGCCGACGCGCTGATCTGCATCTCCAACTGCGACAAGATCACCCCCGGCATGCTGATGGCCGCCATGCGCCTCAACATCCCGGTCGTCTTCGTCTCCGGCGGCCCGATGGAGGCCGGTCAGGCGACCCTCGTCGACGGCACCGTCCGCAAGCTCGACCTGATCGACGCCATGGTCGACGCCTCCAACGAGAACGTCTCCGACGAGGACGTGCTGCGCATCGAGGAGAACGCCTGTCCCACCTGCGGCTCCTGTAGCGGCATGTTCACCGCCAACTCGATGAACTGCCTCGCCGAGGCCATCGGCCTGGCCCTCCCGGGCAACGGTTCGGTCCTCGCCACGCACACCGCCCGCCGCGCCCTGTACGAGGACGCCGGCCGCACGGTCGTGGAGATCACCAAGCGCTACTACGAGGACGGCGACGAGTCCGTCCTGCCGCGCAACATCGCCACCCGCGAGGCCTTCGAGAACGCCATGGCCCTCGACATCGCGATGGGCGGCTCCACGAACACGATCCTGCACCTGCTGGCCGCGGCGCAGGAAGCGGGTCTGGACTACGACCTCACCGACATCGACGCCGTCTCGCGCCGGGTCCCGTGCCTGTCCAAGGTCGCGCCGAACGTGGCGCCCGGCGGCACGTACTACATGGAGGACATCCACCGCGCCGGTGGCATCCCCGCCATCCTGGGCGAGCTGCACCGCGGCGGTCTCCTCAACAAGGACATCACCACCGTCCACTCGGACGGCCTGGAGGACTGGCTGGCGAAGTGGGACGCCCGCTCCGGTACGGCCACCGACACGGCCATGGAGCTGTGGCACGCGGGCCCCGGCTGCGAGCGCTCCGCCACCGCCTTCTCCCAGTCCCGGCGCTGGGAGTCCCTCGACCTGGACGCCGAGGGCGGCTGCATCCGCTCGGTGCAGCACGCGTACTCCAAGGACGGTGGCCTCGCCGTCCTGCGCGGCAACATCGCCGAGGACGGCTGCGTCGTGAAGACCGCCGGTGTCGACGAGTCGATCTGGACCTTCGAGGGTCCGGCGGTCGTCTGCGAGTCGCAGGACGAGGCCGTCGACAAGATCCTCCGCAAGGAGATCAAGGCGGGCGACGTGGTCGTCATCCGCTACGAGGGCCCGCGCGGCGGACCCGGTATGCAGGAGATGCTCTACCCGACCTCCTTCCTCAAGGGCCGCGGCCTCGGCAAGGTCTGCGCGCTGGTGACGGACGGCCGCTTCTCCGGCGGCACCTCGGGCCTGTCCATCGGCCACGCTTCCCCGGAGGCGGCCTCGGGCGGCACCATCGCGGTCGTCGAGGACGGCGACCGGATCCGCATCGACATCCCGAACCGGTCCATCGAGGTCCTCGTCGACGAGGCCACCCTGGCGGCCCGCCACGAGGCCCTCGGCGGCGTCTACGCCCCGAAGAACCGCGAGCGCAAGGTCTCCGCGGCCCTGCGCGCCTACGCCGCGATGGCCACCAGCGCCGACAAGGGCGCGGTCCGCGACGTCTCCCTCCTGGGCTGACGACCGCCCCCGACGCTCCCGCCGACGCCCCCGCACCCTCCGGTGCGG
>NZ_JBGBPT010000051.1:55526-63325 GCF_041106355.1 Streptomyces sp. BF23-19
GCCCCCCCGTCTCACCAGGCGCCCGGATCCCCCGCCCCCACCGCGAACACCGTTCCGTCGGGCGCCCCCGTGAACACCCGCCCGCCGCCGACCACGGGCGCGGGCAGGGTGGAGGTGTAGCCCGGCTCACCACCCAGCCTGGGCTTCGTCTGCCCCAGGAGCCGGCCCGCGCCGTCGACGGCCAGCAGCCGCCCGTCCGAGGCCGTCAGATGGATCCGCCCGTCGTGGATCACCGGCCGCGAGCCCACGGCCACGCCCGTCTCCAGCCGCCATTCCTCACGTTCCGCCCCGACCGCGGCCAGGGCGCCCGACGTGCCGAAGACGTACACCCGGCCCTCGGGGCCGACCGCGGCCTGGGCCTCCAGCAACGGCGACGAGAGGGGGATCCGGCGTACGGATCGTGTCGCGAGATCCACCCGGACGACCGCCCTGGTCACAGCGCCGGACGCGGACCGCGTATCACCTTCCAGCAGGTAGAGTCCGCCGGCCGCCGTGCCGACCGGTTCCAGCAGCGCCGGACTCCGGACCTGCCAGCGCACCGCGCCGCTCGCGGCATCGACAGCGGAGACCTGGGTCGACTTCCCGTCCGCTCCCTGCGCGCAGAGGTACAGGCCGGTGCCTCCCGACGGGTCCGGTTCGGCGAGCCATGCGGAGCCGGCTCCGCCGATGCGGTGCTCCCAGCGAGTCGCGCCCGTGGCCGCGTCGAGCATGGTGGCCTTTGCGTCCGGGCCCGTGACGAGCAGCAGACTTCCCACGGGCACCACCCGCCCGCCCTCCGGTAGGGCCCGCTTCCACCGCTGCGCACCGGCTGCCGCATCCAGGGCCCGCAGGTCCCTTCCGTCGTCGTCCACCGCGAACACCAGTCCCGCGGCGTGCAGCGGAGCCGGATTCGGTGTCATCCGCGAAGCGGGTGCCGCTCTTCGCACGGACCACATCACCGAGCCGTCGGCGGGATCGAGCCGGGCGGCCGCCAGCCCCTGACCCGAGCAGTAGAGGCCTCCGGCCGACCACGAGCAGGCCGGAACGGGATTGCCCCCGCCCCCTTCGCCCACGTGTACCGCCCACGGCGGCCCGACCTTCGCCCCGGGACCGGGCTCCGTGGCCCCGGCGTGCACGGTGGAGTGCGCTGACGGGTCTGTGTCCGTCCCGTACGCGAGGTACCCGCCGAGCGCCCCGCCGGTCAGCAGCAGCGCGCCGCAGGCCGACAGCACCAGCCGTGACCGCCGCCTCGGCGGGGTGGGGCCGGGCTGCTCGGCGACCATCCGGTCCCGCCGGTGGGTGGCCTCCTCCCGCCGGTTGGTTCCGCGCGGCCCGGGGATGAAGGCCCGGGTGTCCTCCGACGTCGGATAGGCCAGCGCACGCAGTTCACTGATCAGCGCATCAGGGGTCGGGCGTTCGGAGGGGTTCTTCGCGAGGCAGGACTCGACGACCGGTCTCAGGGCCGCCGGCAGACCGGTCAGGTCGGGGTCGTGGTGGACGACCTGGTACGCCACCAGATAGGGACTGTCGGAGTCGAAGGGGCCGCGCCCGGTCGCTGCGTGCACGAGTACGGCACCCATCGCGAACAGGTCCGCCGCAGGCCCCACTTCCCTGGGTCGCTGGAACTGCTCGGGCGCCATGAAGGGTGGTGTCCCGATCAGCTTTCCGGTCTCCGTCCGCAGGTCGCTGTCGGTCGGCCGCGAAATCCCGAAGTCGATGACCCGTACTCCGTCGGGTGCCATCAAGACGTTGCTCGGCTTCAGATCCCGATGCACCACACCGGCCCGGTGGATGTCCCGCAGGGCCTCGGCGAGTCCGGCGCCGAGTCGGGCCAGTTCGGTCGGATCGAGGACCCGCTCCCGTACCCGCTCGGCGAGTGTCGGTGCGTCGATGAACAAGGTCGCCATCCAGGGCCGTTCGGCGTCCGGATCCGCGTCCACGACGGGCGCGGTGAACGCCCCGCTCACACGACGCGCCGCGGCCACTTCCTGCCGGAACCGGGCCCGGAACTCCGGATCCACCGCGTGTTCGGGGTGCACGATCTTGACGGCGAGTTTCAGTCCCGACGCGGAGGTGGCGAGGTGGACGACGCCCATACCGCCCGAACCCAGGACGGATTCCAGCCGGTACTGCCCGGCGTACTCCGGAAAGCCCGCCCGATCCCTGCGCAGCGACTGCACCGCTGACCACCCCCGCCGGAGCCTAGTCGATGGCACCTGGCCATCTCCAAGGTCCTGCTACCCTGCGCGAGTTGCGCAACGCAACGCTCAGGGGGGAGTTTTCGCATGTCCGAAAAGAGTGAGCCCGGTCAGGTCCAGAACCTCGCCGCGGAGTCCGGTTTCCAGACCTTTCCGGTTGCTCCCGGCTCCCGGGTGAACGTCCGCAGTGGCCCGGGCACCAGCTACTCCATCGTCAAGGTCCTGCCGTACGACTCGTACGTCTCGATCCGCTGCCAGGGTCCCGGTACGACGGTCTCCGGTCCGTACGGCACGACGAACATCTGGGACTGCATCGGCAACGGTCAGTTCGTCTCGGACGCCTACGTCCAGACGGGCAGTGACGGCTACGTCGCCACGCGCTGCTGACCTCTCCCAGCCCTTCAAGGGAGAGGGAACATTGATCACCGGACGGCGCATGCTCGGTCTCGGCGGCTCGGTCATCGAGGTCCTGCCGCTCGGCGCGACCGTCTCGCTCCGCTGCCAGTGCGAGGGCACCACGGTCTCGGGTCCGTACGGCACGACGGACATCTGGGACTGCATCGGCAACGGCCGGTTCGTCTCCGACGCGTACGTGCGTACCGGCAGCGACGGCTACGTCACCAACCAGTGCGGCTGACCGCCCGCGGCGGAGGTCGGTGATCGGTGATCGGCGGACGGCGCGCGCCGCACCCCGGCGCCCCGTCCGCCCCGTCCGACCCGTCTGACACGTGAGACACACCCGGCCCGATCGGCCCGGCGAGGGATAATCGCTGATGTGAGCGACGACCAGCGAGACCAGACCCCCGCCGAGGCGGCCGCGCAGGCCTCGGTGCCCGCCGGCCCGCAGCCCGAGCCGATCCGCTTCTTCGGCACCACCTGGGTCGAGCACGACGGCGGCTACGCCCTGCTCCGCGTCGGCCTCGCCATCGGCTCGCTGGCCACCGCCATCGCCTCCGCCCTGATGCTCCGCTTCGCCTACGAGGGGCTGCAGATCGGCAACGTCGGCCCCTTCCTCAGCATCTCGGTCGTCGTCCTCTTCGCGATCGCCAGCTCGATCGCCTTCACCAAGACGTGGGCCTCCTTCAGCCGTCGCCCCGCCCCGTCCTCCGACGAGGCCGCCCTCAAGGGCCTCAAGACGATCGGTTTCATCGGCTCCCTGATCGCGTACTTCCTGCGCTGCCTCGGGGAGGCGCCGGGCGAGAAGCTCCGCCGCGCCGAGTACGAGCGCGCCCAGGCCGAATACGCCCGCCGCCGCAGCACCCGTACGGGCAACCCGGCCACCCGCCGCCCCAAGCGCAAGAAGTAGTCCCCGCGCTGCGCCGCGGCGCAGCGCGGCGAGCAGCAGCCCGCACCCTTCCCGGCGATTGACGTCCTGGCACCGCCAGGAGCATTATTCATCACATGATGAATAAGCAGGCCGAGGGAGACCCGGCCGCCGTCCACGCCCATGACCTGACCGTCCGCCGAGGCACCGGCCGCACCCCCCGCACCGTCCTCGACTCCCTCGCCTTCGACGTGCCCCGCGGCCGCATCACCGGCCTCCTCGGCCCCTCAGGCTGCGGAAAGTCCACCCTCATGCGCGCCATCGTCGGCACCCAGGCCCACGTCACCGGCACCCTCGACGTCCTCGGCCACCCCGCCGGCCACCCCCGGCTCCGCTCCCGCATCGGCTACGTCACCCAGGCACCCAGCGTCTACGACGACCTCACCGTCCGGCAGAACCTCGACTACTTCGCCGCCGTCCTCGACCCCGGCCGAGCCGCCGCCGACCGCCGAGCCGCCGCCGTCACCCGCGCCATCACCGACGTCGACCTCACCAGCCGCGCCGGCGCCCTCGCCGGCAACCTCTCCGGCGGCCAACGCAGCCGCGTCTCCCTCGCCGTCGCCCTGCTCGGCACTCCCGAGCTCCTGGTCCTCGACGAACCCACCGTCGGCCTCGACCCCGTCCTGCGCCGCGACCTGTGGAACCTCTTCCACGACATCACCGCCACCCGCGGCGCGACGATCCTCGTCTCCTCCCACGTCATGGACGAGGCCGAGCGCTGCCACGACCTGCTCCTCATGCGCGAGGGCCGCATCCTCGCCCAGGACACCCCCGACGCACTGCGCACCCGCACCCACGCCACCACCGTCGAGGAGGGCTTCCTGCGCCTCGTCGACGAAGCCGCCGACGCTGACGCCGACTCCGCCGCCGCGAACGCCTCCAACGTCACCGCCATCCGGGAGCAGACCCGATGAACGCCGCCCGCACCACCGCCACCGCCGCCCGCGTCCTGCGCCAGCTCCGCCACGACCCGCGCTCCATCGCGCTGATGCTCCTGGTCCCCGTACTGATGCTCACCCTGCTGCGCTTCGTCTTCGACGGCAGCCCCCGGACCTTCGACGGCATCGGCGCCTCACTCCTCGGGATCTTCCCCCTCATCACCATGTTCCTGGTGACCTCCATCGCCACCCTGCGCGAACGCACCTCCGGAACCCTGGAGCGCCTCCTCGCCATGCCCCTCGGCAAGGGCGACCTCATCGCCGGCTACGCCCTCGCCTTCGGCGCCGTCGCCGTCCTCCAGTCCCTCCTCGCCACCGGCCTCGCCCTCTGGGCCCTCGGCCTCGACGTCGTCGGATCGCCCTGGCTGCTCCTCCTCGTAGCCCTCCTCGACGCCCTCCTCGGCACCGCACTCGGCCTCTTCGTCTCCGCCTTCGCGGCCTCCGAGTTCCAGGCCGTCCAGTTCATGCCGGCGGTGATCTTCCCCCAGCTGCTCCTGTGCGGCCTCTTCGCCGCCCGCGACACCATGCACCCCGTCCTCGAAGGCCTCTCCGACGTCCTGCCCATGTCCTACGCCGTCGACGGCATGACCCAGGTCCTCACCCACACCGACATGACCGCCGACTTCGTCCGCGACGCCGCGATCGTCGCCGGCTGCGCCCTGCTCGTCCTCGCCCTCGGCGCGGTCACCCTCCGCCGCCGCACCCCCTGACCGCACTACGGACAGCACCTCCCCGGTCCCCGCCCGGGTGCAAGGATGAGGACGTATACGTAGCTCACGCGCAAGCACAGTTCGGCGAGGTGGATCGGGCATGACCCAGACAGTCGCAGTCCTCGGTACCGGCAAGATCGGCGAGGCCCTGCTCAGCGGAATGATCCGCGGCGGCTGGCCCGCCTCGAAGCTCCTCGTCACCGCCCGCCGCGCCGAACGGGCCGAGGAACTGCGCACCCGCTACGGGGTCGAGGCCGTCACCAACGCCGAAGCCGCCAAGCGCGCCGACACCCTCATCCTCACCGTCAAGCCCCAGGACATGGCCAAGCTCCTCGACGAGCTCGCCCCGCACGTCCCCGTCGACCGCCTGGTCATCAGCGGGGCCGCCGGCGTTCCCACGGCCTTCTTCGAGGAACGGCTCAGCCCCGGCACCCCCGTCGTCCGCGTCATGACGAACACCCCCGCCCTCGTCGACGAGGCCATGTCCGTCATCTCCGCAGGCAGCCACGCCACCGCGGCGCACCTCGCCCACACCGAGGAGATCTTCGGCAGCGTCGGCAAGACCCTGCGCGTCCCCGAGTCCCAGCAGGACGCGGCCACCGCCCTCTCCGGCTCCGGACCCGCCTACTTCTACTTCCTCGTCGAGGCCATGACCGACGCCGGCATCCTCCTCGGACTGCCCCGCGCCCAGGCCCACGACCTGATCGTCCAGGCCGCCATCGGCGCCGCCGTCATGCTCCGCGACAGCGGCGAACACCCGGTCAAGCTCCGCGAGGCCGTCACCTCCCCGGCCGGCACGACGATCAACGCCATCGTCGAGCTGGAGAAGCACGGCGTACGCGCCGCCCTCATCGCCGCCCTGGAAGCGGCCCGCGACCGCAGCCGCGAGCTCGCCTCCGGCAACAGCTGAGACACCCGTACCGGTGGGGGTCCCGCGGCATGCGGGACCCCCACCCGTCACGGCTCCAGCAGCCCGATGGCCCGGTACGCCCGGTCCACCACCGGCCGCGCCAGCTGCCTGGCCCGCTCAGCACCCTCCCGCAGCACCTTCTCCACCTCCGCCGGATCGCCCGCCAGTTCCGCGTGCCGCTCCTGCAGCGGTCGCAGCAGCTCGACCACCGCGTCGGCGACATCCCGCTTCAGCGCCCCGTAGCCGCTGTACCCCTCGGCGAGCACGGCCGGATCACCCCCGGCACACGCCGCCAGGATGTCCAGCAGATTCGCGACCCCCGGACGCGCCTCCCGGTCGTAGACCACCCCGTCGTCCCCGCTGTCGGTGACCGCCCGCATCACCTTCTTGCGCACGACCCCGGGCTCGTCGAGCAGATAGACGATCCCCGCCCCGCTCTCGTGGGACTTCCCCATCTTCGACGTCGGGTCCTGCAGGTCCATGACCCGCGCGGCCACCGCCGGAAGCGTGGCCTTCGGGACGGCGAAGGTGTGCCCGTACCGCTGGTTGAACCGCACCGCCAGATCCCGGGTCAGCTCGACGTGCTGCCGCTGGTCCTCCCCGACCGGCACCTCCTGCGCCCCGTACGCCAGGATGTCGGCCGCCATCAGCACGGGATAGGTGAGCAGCGACAGCCGCACGCCCTCCCCGGAGACCTGCGCCTTCGCCGCCTTCTCCTTGTACTGGATCATCCGCCGGAGCTCCCCGTCGGTGGCGGTGCACTCCAGGAGGTACGCCAGCCGGGTGTGCTCGTCGACGTGGCTCTGCACGAAGAGGGTGCACCGTTGTGGATCCAGTCCGGCGGCCAGGAACAGCGTCGCGGCCTGCCGGCTCAGCCTTCGTACGCGCGCCGGCTCGTGCTCGACGGTCAGCGCGTGCAGATCGACGACGCAGAACAGCGCGGACTCGGGCGTCCGGTCGGCGGCGACCCACTGGCGGAGGGCCCCCAGGTAGTTGCCCAACGTCAGGTGTCCGGTGGGCTTGATCCCGCTGAAGATCCTCGGAGTCGTCGTCATGTCCTGCTCTCCCTTGGTGTGAGTGGTGTCGGTGCCATCGCGTCGGGCGACCGAGCCACTCCCAGGAGGGAGAAACAAAAACGCCCGCCGTGGCGGCGGCCGTGAACGCATGCGTGCTCGCGTGGAAGGTCGGCCGCCGTCAGGCGGCCCACCAGCGAAGGTTGAGCGTGAGCGCATGCGTAGTCATGGGGCCAGCGTAGACCGGGGGCGTGGCAGACGACGGGAGTTTCGCGGATCCCGCGCGGCGGGTCAGGCAGGGGTTGACACTGGTGTGCCCGGTCCGTAAGGTTCTTCGAGTTGTCCGAAGTGAGCGCCGACCCCGGTCGGTCCCCGGACAGCCATCCCGCACCACACATTCGAACGAACGACGCACTCCGTCGTCTTGTTTTCATGCGTATTTGCGAATGAGGAATCTGCGTTCCAGGACGCAGCCGCCGATTAGGTTCGGGGGCAAGGAATCCGCTACTGTCTCACTCGTCGAAAGGGCCCAACAGCCCGGAAGACAAGCCCCGCTGACTGGGGGTCAGGCCCGAAAGGATCTGATAGAGTCGGACTCGCCGGAAAGGGGAACGCGAAAGCGAAAACCTGGAAAGCGAAGCGGGACCGACTCTGATAGAGTCGGAAACGCAAGAACAGAACGAAAGCCCGGAGGAAAGCCCCAGCGGATGTCGCGGGGGTGAGTACA